>JBILVW010000004.1:0-30082 GCA_044370205.1 Pirellulales bacterium
TTTGAGGGCGGATTGCCGAGAGCGACAATGAGCGGAAACAATTCCAAACCTCCAGCAAATCGAAACGGTGATGGCACTTTCGCCGATCCTTTGTCCACCGACAGACAAAGAGAGTTTGCCGCCTCCATGGGACCGCAGATCATCGCGGCAGGCACCACAGATCCGGCCAACACGACGCCCGCGACCGTCTCGGCTGGGCCGGAATGGAAGTCACGGTACAAGTGGGGCGTTCGTGACAGGTCAACGCTCTTCACTCTCCCCGTATCCTCGTACATCACCATCATGGAAAAAACGGGCATCCATGAAGGGGTGCTGGGGCCCTGTCGTCAGGTTGCGAAGACGATGGCGTTGATCTTGATGTTCCGGCACATCAAGCCGGCTGCCATGGAGTATGTCGGGCAAGTCAACATGCTGCCCAAGCCCAGCTCGATCAAAAGGAAGACGTTCGGGCAATACGGCGTCATTGCATACGAATCCTCCGCGGAAAATGCGGCTGAAATCAAGGAAAAAGAGTTTGCCGACGATATTGCGCGGGGAGCGGCTGGTTTTGGAATAGATCGACACTACGCGGAAGCTCACGGCCTTAGGATCGACCACGACGGATCAGCGGCCGGCAAAGCTGGCATACGGCTAACTGATGGAGCCAGCCTGCTCGTTGACAAACAGGGGCGCGGTTTCTTCAGCGACATGGATCTGTTTCAGGTGTTGGATGCCGTCGCCGGCAACCCCGTCGAGTTTGGAGATGGTGTCAATGACACTTCGACTCAAACCGAGCGGCGCACAAAGTTGGATCGGAGCATCAACGTCATGATCAACGTCGGGGTCAATCTGGTCCGGCCGGATGAAGTTGATCGTTATGGCCTGGTTCAGCACGGCGCTGAGCGGCAATACGCCGACCACAAAGCGCGGGACGAAACCGTGGCCGCGATCACGCCTGACGGCGCGGTGTGGACGTTGCCGAATTATGCGACGAGCGTTGCGTTCGAGAACCACATCAAGCAACACGGCGGCTACAATCCAGAATCACTCGCCCAACTATACCCCGGCAACTATATTGCGGGCTGAGCGCAGAGGCGCGGAAACGCTTCGGCACCTCAGGGATGCGGGAGAATCCGGGACGGGAGCGGATTGCGTCGGCTCGACACGTTACCGGTCGGCGGTTAAGGTCCGCTGGGAATAAGCTCCCGTCCCGGATTTTCGAGCAGGCGGGCCAACGCGTCGCCGAGCACGCGGACCCGGCCACCGGGATGCGAGAGCCAGGGATGCGCCTGCAAGAGATCGCCCCGCGCGGCGTCGATCGCCTCGCGAATCATCGGGGAGGCGAGCGATGGATCGACACGGCCTTCATCGATGCTGCTCACATGCGACACGATTCCATGCAGGCCCCGGGCGAGCCTCCGCCAATTCATCCATTCCACTGCGGCGGCCTGGCCGACCAGCACGGGGAACCAGATTTCGGCGTCGATCGAATATTGCCTGGTCCGTCCCTCGGCTCGCGAGACGGCGATGCCAGCCTGCTCGATCGCCTGGAGAACCGACCGGACCTGCATGTGGTTGTAGCCGAGGCCGGCCGCCAGGCCGCGGGCATGGGCCGACTGGTTGGTCACGAGATGGGCCATCACATCGGCGCGAATCGCGACGCCGAAGACGGCGCGACTGGTGCAAAAAATCGAGCCCGGATGCCGCAAACGGATCGTCCCGACCTGCGACCGGAGAACGAAGGGCGTTCGCTCCAGGCCGTATGCGGCGAACACTTTATCGACCTGCCGTGTGCGGACTGAACTGGCCGTCGCCGAATGAAAGAGGGCCACCGGCTTGGAACGCGATGCGGGCCGAAGCGCCGCCGCCAGCCTCCGCCACTTACCGGAACGGTCGCGGGCCGCCAGCAGGGCTGCGACGGCGCCCAGCGCGGCGGGGTCGGCATAGCCGTCTTCGCGGACCAGGCGGGTCAACCTCTGGACGTTGATCCAGCAGCCGTTCGTGACGAGCCAATCGACCATCAGGTCGAAGACCCGCGAGTCATGCCTGCCGAGACTTGAGGTCAGAGCGACGAGCACCTCCGGATCGACGACGAATGCCGGGGTGGCGTCGCCGCCCGAAGGCGCGTTGAGCCGGCGCCACTGGTCGACCAGAAAGTTCAGGATCGACTCCGTGACCTCAGTTCGGAATGTCGCGAGCGATGTCGGCATGACCGAGCACCTCCACCACGTGTCGAATGTTGGCTCGCACCCACGCACTGGTCGGCGTCGATTTCCTGAGGGCCACGAAACATATATCAATTGTAGCATCCATAATGGACGTTTCAATTGAGACTTCAGGGCGGGAGCGGATTGCGCCGAGCCGGCAGGCTGTCAGTCGGCGGTCAAATCCCGCCGGGAATCGGCTCCCGTGCCTGATTTCGTCCGGCGAACCGTCCCTGTATCGGCGTCACCGGCGTTACGGCGGGCTGTTGCGGATTCATCAGGCAACGAGCCGCGTGATGTCGGTCGGCGCCGCGAAGCGGGATTCCGGAAAATAGCGATTGCGGCGGAGCGCTCGGTCAAAAGGCCAGTCGAAGTCCTCGGGTCTGGTCACGAGAGCCAGCACCCGGTGCGGAATCCGCTTCATGGTGAGAAAACCCGTGCGGTCGATCAGTTCGGCGGTGCTCTCGTAGAACGCCGGCAGATCAGCGTGTTCATCATGGGGGTCGACGATCGCCTCGAGAGGGCATCCCGGCCGGCAGTACATGATCGACCACCCGTAGATGTCGGCTCTGCCAGCAAAGCCGGACTCCGTCCGGCAGCCAATCGGATCGCGGCGGCTGCGGCACGCGGCATCCATGGGCGAGGCCAATGCAAGCGCAAGCCGGCATGCATGGCCGACAGCGCCGTGCAAAGCGATGATGTGCCTCAGGTCCCGCCGAAATGCAGGCACATGGGGTGCGAGTGTTTCAGTGTCTGAAAGGTCGACTCGCCACGCTGCCTGTCCGGCCGGCTGGTAGAGGATTGCAGGGCTAAGAACGAGTGGTCGAAGCAACTGCTTCCGGTGCCCGTCGCACTTTCGGGCGAGCACGCGGTACGGCGGTCTTGCGCCTGTCGAATCAGGTCCCACAACTCGCCTCCAACTGCGGAGAAAGGGAAGAAACCCTTCCATCCTTAAAGGCGAAAACAGGCGGCGATCCGGACGCCGGCGAGCGGCGCTCCACCGTCTGCGGCCATCGCCCCCCCTGGTCTGGTGGCGGTGGCCGGAATCTGGGGCAGATGGGGCGAGCGAGGCCGGGCGGCAGCGGGCTTCTGTCCCTCTTTATTCACGAAAAATCCCGCGCGGCACGGGGCCGCGCGGGATTCGTCGAAAGCCGCAACAGATTGGCCGGGCCACTACTGCTTCGCTGGAGGTGTCGAAACAGCGGCGAATGCCGTCTTCGGCCGATCTGCCGGCTCACCTGCCAGGGCGACCGTCTGCCTGTCGCCGGCCACGAGGGACACCTTCTTCGTCTCCTCGAGCGGCTTGCCGTCGCGGGTGGTCTGCATCTTCACGACGAAGTCATACGTTTTGCCAGCCGTAAGGCCCTTCGAGGCGAACACGCGGGTCGCGCCTAGGGACGACGTCTCTTTGCCGTTGACGAACACGCGGGCCTCGGCCGGCACCTGAACGGTCAGGATCACACCGTCCTTCGGCACCTCGACCTTGGCAGCCTGGTCGGGGGTGAACGAGGGCACGCCACCAGCCGAACCGTGGGATCCGCCGTACGAGCCGCCCCACGAACCGCCGGCCGAGCCGTAGCTGCCGCCGGTTGATCCGCCAGCAGAACCGGCCGATCCACCAGCCGACCCATGGCGTCGGGCGCGCCAGCCGTGCCGATGACCACCGCCGTGCGACCCGCCATCGCTGGCCGAGCCACCGGCCGAGCCGTGGCTCCCGCCGGCTGACCCATATGAACCGTAGCCGCCGCCGTCCGAGCCGCCGGAGCTGCCGCCGGCGGATCCGGCCGAGCCACCGTGCCGGTGGTGCCAGCCAGCCTGAACATCGCCGGCCACGAGGGCCAGCACAACGAACGCCGCGAGGCCGCTGGCCACCGCGTGAACTGAGGAACGCATCTCAACACTCTCCATGCGCATTGGGGAAAAGTTCGGAAAAAGGAAATTTCGCTGCGAAAAACCCCGCTCCACGCCAAGGGGGGTGATTCCACCGCCCGTCGAGTGTACTTTGCGGGTTAGAGAAGACAAATCTCCTGGAAAAGATGGGCAAAATCTCGGCGGAGGGGTAGGCACCCCCCACTCCGAACGAGCGATGCCTCGAGGTGATTTTCTCGGAACCGTCGCGATGTGGCTCGAAGAGCGTCATCTTGCGGCTGGCAAAAAAGTTTTTCGCGAGCACGCAACTCTTCGCCCGTCACTTCGATAATCCCTCCGTCCTGTTTGCAGCACGTCGCAGCGGCAGGGCGGTGTAAGCCACATTCACATCAGCAACGCAAGGAGACGGATCATGCCAGCGTTTCTCAAACTCGCCGACATCAAGGGAGAAGCCAACGATCAGGGGCACAAGGACTGGATCATCCTCCAGTCGATGAGTGCCTCGATTCACCGTTCGATTCCATCGGGCGCGAAGGATCAGCAGCGGACCAAGGGAGAAACGTCGCTCGGCGACGTCCAAATCGTCCGGCAGCTCGACGCCTCGTCCACGAAGCTGCAGGAGGCCTGTGCCGCCGGCAAGTTCTTCAAGGAGGTCGAGATCGAGTTCTGCACGACCGTAAAGGGCAAGCAGGAGCCCTACCTCAAGTACAAGCTGTACGACGTGATCGTCTCGAGCTACAGCATCCACGGTGATGCGTCGGGCAATCCGCTGCCCAGCGAGCAGGTGTCGCTCGGCTACTCGAAGGTCGACTGGACCTACGTTTTGGTTGACCCCAAGACCGGCGACAAGAAGGGCGACGTCGCTGCGAAGTACAACCCGGCCGAAGGCAAGGCGGGCTGAGCAGTCCGGCGTCAACGCAGGCAGTGCGGCTGCCGCGGCACCACCGGGGCACCCGCCGGCGTGAGGAACCACGATCATGCGCGGCTACATCAAAATCGGCAGTTTCGAGGGAGAGGCCACCGACACGGGGCACGAGGGCTGGAGCATCATCCAGTCGATCTCGGCCCCGATCTCCCACTCGATGGGCGGCTTTTCCGGCAGCGAACGGGGCAAAGGGCAGACGAGCCTGGGCGACATCTCGATCGTCAAAGAGATGGACAACTCCAGCGTCAAGCTCCAAAAGGCCTGCGCCTCGGGCGAGAAGATCTCCAAGGTGGAGATCCACCTCTGCACCGTGCTCTCCGACAAGCGGGAGCCGTTTTTGATCTACGAACTCGAGGACGCGTTCATCACGTCGTACCAGTTCGCGGCACAGATCACCGAGAACTCCGGCGTGCCGACGGAGAGCGTGTCGTTCAACTTCAACAAGATCACGTGGACGTACGTGTCGTACGGCCAGGACGGCAAGAAGCGGGGGAAGCTCAAGGAAAGCTACAAGATCGGCGAGAACAAGTAGCCGGTCTTCGCCATGTTCGCCGGCGGACGGCCCGCAGGAAGTGAAACCATGCCCTCGTATACCCAAGACGACCGCCCGATCGCCGTCGAGACCCCGCTCGGCAAGGATAAGCTCCTGCTCGAGTCGGTCAGCGGCACGGAGGAGCTGTCGCGGCTGTTTCGCTTCGACCTCGACCTGCTCTCGCCGGAAGACTCGATCGACCCCAAAAAGATCGTGGGCAAGCAGGTGAGCTTCCGGATCAACCGGGCCGACGAGTCGCCCCGCTGGTTCAGCGGCTGGGTGAGCCGGTTCACCTGGGTGGGCCGGGACGAACGGCTCACCCGTTGGCGGGCGGAGGTGGTGCCGAGCCTGTGGTTCCTCACGCGGACGAGTGACTGCAAGGCCTGGGCTGAGAAGAAAAAAAAGATTCCCGAGATCGTCGAGGAGGTGCTCGGCGATCATTCTCGAGTCACCTTCAAGAAGTCGCTCCAGGGCGAGTACAAGCCGTGGGACTACTGCGTGCAATACCGGGAGACTGACTTCAACTTCGTCAGCCGTCTCCTGGAGCAGGAGGGCATCGCCTACCATTTCGAGCACGGGCAGGGGAGCCTCGCGGTCGTGCTCGCCGACTCCCCCTCGGCCTACACCGACTGCCAGGATTCCAAGGTCGAGTTCGTCGACGACTTCGCCGATCCGTCGAAGCCGGGGCAGTTGTTCAGCTGGCAGCGTGATTGGAGCTTCAAGACCGGAAAGTTCGCCCAGCGCGACTACAACTACGAAACCTCCGCGACCGACCTGCTCGCGAAGCAGAACGGGAAGGCGGAATACGAGGGGGCGTCGGATCTCGAGATCTTCGACTATCCCGGCGAGTACGAGACCAAGTCGGATGGCGACGCCGATACGAAGCTGCGGATCGAGGAGGAGGAGGCGGCGGCGAGCGTCGCACAGGGATCGAGTTCCTGCCGCACGTTCTCGCCCGGCTTCACGTTCAAGGCTCCGGACGGCAAGAAGTATCTCCTCACGTCGGTGAGCCACTCGGCCAGCATCCGCGGGGCTTACGAGAGCGACGGCAACACGGCCACGTTCGACTACCACAACTCGTTCAGCTGCACCCCGGCCGACATCCCCTTCCGCCCGGCCCGGACGACGCCCAAGCCGATCGTCAGCGGGTCCCAGACGGCGGTCGTGGTCGGCAAGTCGGGTGAAGAGATCGACACCGACGAGTTCGGCCGGATCAAGGTGCAATTCCACTGGGATCGCCACGGCAAGAAGGACGAAAAGAGCTCCTGCTGGGTCCGCGTCGCCCAGACCATGGCCGGGCCGGGCTGGGGGGGGCAGTTCATTCCCCGGATCGGGCAGGAGGTGGTCGTTTCCTATCTCGAGGGCGACCCCGATCAGCCGCTCGTCACGGGCGTCGTCTACAACGACGAGCACAAACACCCCTTCAGCCTGCCCGACAACAAGACGCAGAGCGGCTTCCGCTCCCGCAGCACCAAGCAGGCCGGCGACTCGAACTTCAACGAGCTGCGGTTCGAAGACAAGAAGGACTCGGAGGAGATCTACTTCCACGCCGAGAAGGACTTCAAGCGGGTCGTCGAGAACAACGACGTGCTCGAAGTCGGTGCGATCAAGAAGCAGGATGGGAGCCGCACGGTCACGATCTGGAAAGACGACAAGGCGACCGTGAAGACCGGCAACCAGACGACCACGATCGAGAAGGGCAATTCAGCCATCGAGGTCAAGATGGGTAACCGCACCATCAAGATCGCGATGGGCAAGCAGTCCACCGAGGCGATGCAGGCGATCGAGCTGAAGGTGGGGGGCAACTCGATCAAGGTCGATCAGACCGGCGTCACCATCAAGGGCATGATGGTGAAGATCGAGGGGCAGACGATGACCGAAGTGAAGGCCGGTGCGATGGCCAAGATCGACGGCGGCGGCATGCTCCAGGCCAAGGCCGGCATCACGATGATCGGGTGAAACGATGGCTTCTGCACAGGCACGTCTGCAGCGGTTCGAGTCACCCGAGGCGGCGACCGCCCGATTGGCAAAACTCGACCTGGGCGATGCTGCCGGGCCGATCATTACGTCCACCGGCGGCGATCTGGCCGCCGCCGCCCGGGCACTCGCCGCCGCCGGCATGGCAAGCGATGCGGTGAGCGTGCTTGGACAGGCGCTCGAAAAGCGGGCCGCCGTCTGGTGGGCCTGCCTGGCGGCCCGCCGCGAGCCCGGCCCGTCATCGCCACCTGAAGTGGCGGCGCTGGCGGCGGCGGAAGAATGGGTCCGCCAGCCCGACGCGGCGAAGGCCCAGGCCGCATTCATGGCCGCCGAGGCGGCCGACATGGGCTCACCCGCAGCCTGTGCGGCTCTCGCGGCCTTCTTCGCCGGTGAGAGCATCGCGCCTCCGAACGTGGCGCCGGTGCCACCCCCGGATCACGTCGCCGGGCTCGTGTCCGCCGGGGCGGTGCAACTGGCCGCGGTTCGTCACCGTCCCGAACTCGCACCGCAAACACTCGCCGCTTTCGTCGATCGAGGTCTGGCCATCGCCGCCGGGCGGGAATCGTGGGAAAAATAAGATGTCGCAGCCAGCTGCCAGAATCGGTGACATGCACGTCTGCCCCATGGTGACGGTCTTGGTGCCGCACGTCGGCGGCCCGATCGCCATGGGCGCGCCCACGGTGCTGATCGGCGGCGTGCCTGCCGCGCGGATCGGCGACATGTGTGTCTGTGTCGGGCCGCCCGATGTCGTGATGATGGGGTCGCCCAAGGTCCTGATCTCCGGCAGCCCCGCCGCCCGAATGGGTGACTCCACCGCACACGGGGGTACGATCGTAGTCGGCTGCCCCACCGTTCTCATCGGCTGAATCCATCCCAGGCCATTCCTTTCGAAAGCAGGTGTTTCATGATCCGAATGACGACGAGCGATGCGACGATTCCGGTCCCGTTTTGCAGTTGGGCTCTCGGCACGACGGCGATCGCCCGCGCCGTGCTGGTTGCGGCATTGTTCGCGCCGGACGCCGGACGGGCGGCCGACAACGCCGCGACCGCACCAGCCGGCGTGACGTATCGCAATATCGTGCGGAAGCAGCTGCCCAATGAGGCGAAGGTCATCGGCCTTGAATACACGGTCATGACGGTCGACAAGAACGGCAGCGAGAAGGCGGTGGATCCCGAGAGTCACCCGTTCCACGTTGGCGATTCCTTCCTCGTGAAGATCAAGCCGCAGGATGACCTCTATGTGTACGTGTTCACCGAGGGGCCGACGGGCGACAAGAGCTGCCTGTTGCCGACCGAATCCGAGTCGCCCGTGCTCGTGCGGGGGGAGAGCGAAATCAGCCTGCCCGACGACGGCGGGTGGTTCGAGTTCCAGCCCCCGGCCGGCGAGGAAAAGCTCGTGGTGATTGCCGTAAAGGAACCGAACACCAAGCTGAATTTGCTCGCCGCTGCAGCCTTCCGTGAGTCCGGAAAGCGGCTCACCGTGGCCGAGGAAGCCGAAAAACGACAGGTTGAAGCGGAAGTGACCGCCGTGCGGGAGCGGGGCACCAAGGGGGTTCGCACTCGGGGTCCGGTGAAGAAAAACCTCGGCACCTTGACCACCGACTTTGACCAGCAGGCGGGCGACGCGACAGTGATCGTGCCGCCCGACGAAGACAAGCCCTCGACCGAGGTGGTAAGGCGGCTCGGCGAGAAGTCCGCACCTGCGGAACTGATCATCGACATTCCGCTTCGTTCGCGTCTCTCGGCCTCCGGGAACTGAAGCAACCGCATCCGCCGCATCGGCACTTTTTTCAGGGAGTCGCTTTCATGGTGCGCATGCCTGTGCTCGGCAACCGGTGGAGCGTCGGCGTGATCGCCACAATGATCGCGCTCTGGTCGTCTGCGTCTGGTGCCAAGGTGCGGGCCGATGTCGTCCGCGAATCGTCCGATCCGATCCTGCGGCTCGATCTGCCGGGGCATACCGGCGAGGTGCGGGCACTCGCGTTCACGCCCGATTCCGCGCGGCTCATTTCAGGAGGCCGCGACAAGCTGGCGATCGTGTGGACGCTCGATACCGATGATCTGGATGTCGACGGCGACGATGGCCGAGCCACCCGGAACATCGCCCGGCGCCGGCTCAAGGAGAGGGCGCTGCGGTGGCAGGTGGCCCGCGGCACGCGAGGAGCGATCCAGGCGGTCGCGGTCTCGCCGGGCGAAGGGAAAAGCGTGGTGGCCATCGCGGGTAGCGGCGCGATGGGGAGCACGGGCGAGATTCTCATCGTGGACGCCAAGGACGGAACCTATGTGCAGACGCTCGGCGGCGGCGACCGCGTCGGGCATCGGCAGAGCGTCGCGGCTCTCGAGTTCACGAGCGACGGCAAGTGGCTCGTGTCGCAGGACCTCGACGGGCAGGTGTTCGCCTGGAGCCGCGCCGATGACTGGAAGCCCAAGGAACTGGTCGCCCGCGAGGAGGCGCGGCTGGGCGCGGCTGCCGCGGCGACCCTGCGGCGAATGCCGCCCCTGAGGCCGCTGGCCGTTCTCGGTGCCGACCGGGTCGCGATTCCCGCGCTCGTGTCGCCGGCCGATGCCGCCACACCTGTCTGGCGGATTCGCGTCGCTGCGATCGCCGCGGGGCAGGCTGCCCCCAGGGAACTGCCGGGGGACCACTTCGGCGTCGTGACCGCGCTGTCGGCCACGCCAGACGGGATCCATCTGGCATCGGCGGATTTCTCGGGACAGGTGTTCGTGAGCCGCACCGATATCCAAGCCGCTGCCGCGCGGCTCGAAGTCGCTCCGGCCGCCGAATCGCTCGCGCTGCTGCCGGACGGCAAGCGGCTCGCCGTCGGTGTGGCGGGTGCTGCGGGGCAGCCTTCCCGGCTCGAGATCTGGAACACGTCCCCCGCGCAGCGGATTTCGTCGCGACCGACGGCGGCGGCCGTGAGGGCCCTGCGGGTCAGCCGTGACGGCCGCTGGCTGGCGTGGAGTGGCGGCGATCGGCACTCCGTGACCGTGGAGCCTGCTGCCGGCGGTGGCGAGAACGAGCGGCCGCTGCGGCTCGGGGGCGTGGGCCAGTCGATCACACGGGTGGCCTTCTCCACGGCGGCTGCCGACACGCGCCGCGACACGGAGCCGCCCGCTGCCGCCGAGCCCGGCACGGGCACTCGCAACATCGTGCGCCGCAAACAGCCGGCTCCGGTCGCGGCGGCGGAGCCGACGGCATGGCCCCGTCGGGTGGCTATCTCCACGGCGCCGCTCACGACCGACGACCAAGCGACGCTCGCTGCCGCCTTCAACCTCGCGTCGCTCGCGCGGGAGCCGGTCGGGGCTGTCGCCGACTGGGCCGCGGCAAGTGGTGCGAGCGGCGGTTGGTCGTTGAAGCTCGCCGCCGGCGACGGTGTGCCGCGCGGCGTGGAGCGGTGGAACCTCGTGCGCGCCGGCAAAGCCGCCGGGCACATCGATCTCGCACTCGATTGGCAGGGCCGCGCCGGCGCCGGTGGCCGCGCCGTTGCCTGGCTCGGCCGAACCGGGGCGGATGGCCCGTGGGCGGTCGCCCTCGGCACGGATCGAGGCATCTTCGTGTTTCGCCTGACAGACGAGCCTGGCCAGCCCTGTCCGCTCGTGCGCCGGTTTCGCGGCCACGAGGACACCGTCCTCTCACTCGCCGTCTCCGAGGATGGCCGCTGGCTTGCCTCGGGGGGCGGAGATGGGCTCGTGATGCTGTGGTCGCTCTCCGACCTCGGCCGCGACCGGCCGCTCTCCGACCGGTGGGGCATCGGACTCAAGGTGGAAGCGGGCCGCGCTGTCGTCGATGCGATCGACGAGGCGGGACCGCTTGCCGGCAAGGACGTGCGGGTCGGCGATGTGATCACGAAGGTATCGTGGGCCGACGGCGTGGGCGCCGAGCAGCGTACCGAACACTCCGCCGCTCCCGCCCTCGCGGCGGCGCTTGCCGCCGTGCCCTGGAGCACGCAGGTCGTCTTCTCGACCGAGCGGGCGGGCAAACCGCGCGACGACTTCCAGCGCTATCCCGCCTGGGAGAATCTTGCATCGCTGCACCTTGCGGCCAATCGTGAGTGGGCCTTCTGGACGCCGCGCGGCTATTACGCGGCGAGCGCCAACGGCGACACCATCTTCGGCTGGCTCGTGAATCGCGGGCTCGACGCCCTGCCCCGCTACTTCCGCGCCC
Source organism: Pirellulales bacterium (assembly GCA_044370205.1). GTDB lineage: Bacteria > Planctomycetota > Planctomycetia > Pirellulales > UBA1268 > QWPN01. The sequence goes on from JBILVW010000004.1 coordinate 11,652, forward strand.
AGCAGTTCCGCCGCAAGTTGGAGCGGCCCGACGTGATGGCGCGGCTGCTGGCCGCCGGCAGCCTGGATGCGGCGCTGCGGGCCGCCGCCCACGATGTGCCCGAGTCATCGGCCGTTGTGCTGCCGCAGCAGATCGCGCAGGCGCCCGATGTGCGGATCCTCGCGCCGCTGCCGGGCGAGACCGCGGCGGGCCGGACGGTGACGGTGCGGGCGGAGGTGGTGGCTCCGGACGGAGTCGAAATCGATCGCGTGAAGGCCTACGCCAGCGGCGCCGTCGCCGCCGCAGCCCCGCGGCTCGTGGAGGAGGATCCGGCACAGCCGGGGCGGCCGCGGCGGCGGGTCTACGCCTGGGAACTCGATCTGCCGGAAGAAGATCGCCATCTGTTGCAAGTCTTCGCCGGCACCCGCGAGGGCCCCACCGACACGCATGACGTCGAGGTGACATCCCCTGCAGCGCTGCCGCTGCGATCGCGCGAGCCACGGCTCTATCTGCTGGCCTCGGGCATCGATCGCTACGCCCACTCCGCCCGCTTCGCCGACCTGGGCCTCACCGATCTGGCATTCGCCGTCACCGATGCCCGCGCCGTCCGCGAGTCGTTGGCCCGCCGTTCGCTGGAGCTGTACGACCTCGCCGCCGACCGTCTGCTCGCCGACACCGAAGTGACCCGCGCGGGATGGAAGTCGGCGGTTGCGGAGATGTCGGCGCGGCTCGCCGGTGAGGTCGAACCGGACGACCTCCTCGTCGTGTTTCTCGCCGGGCACGGCATGACCAACGTCGAGGCGGGCCGCAGCTATTCGTATCTGTGTCACGATGCCGAGTTGACGGTGAGTCCGGCCGCGGACGAGCCTGTACCGGCAGCCGGCGGTTCGCTCGGGTGGGAGGATTTTCGGGTGCTGTCCGACATTCCGTGTCGCAAGCTTGCCCTCGTCGATACCTGCCACTCCGGCGCGCTGGGGCCCTCGGCCCGCAGCGTGACCGTGCGGGAGTTCCAGGAGAACATGATCGTCGTGCTGGCGGCGGCGGCCGACGACGAGCCGAGTCAGGAGGCCGACCACTGGGGGCACGGGGCATTCACCAAGGTCCTGCTCGAAGCCCTCGACGGCCGGGCCGATGTCGGCCGCAGCCGGTTCCGTGGAGCAGCCGGTGCGGTGGCTCCAGTCGCCGCCCCCCGGCCCGTAGCGGCGGCCCGCAATCGCCCTGACGGCATCGTGTCGCTCGACGAGGTCATCGATTATGTGGTCGCCAACGTGCCGGAACTGACGCGGCGGGGGGGAGACGATTCCACGGCCCAGCATCCGACCATCTCCCCGGAAGACCTTGTGCCCTACGTCAACCTGCCGATGACGCTCGTGGGTGCCGAAAAGCGCTGATCCGTCGAGAATCCAGGCACGCCTCACGATGGGATTCCTCACCCGGCAGGGTATCCTGTGGTGGCCGCGGCAAACGGCCCCCCTGCCCGCGGCGCACCCTCGCCTCCGGGAAAGACGATGCCTCATTCCGGTCAGCCGCCGTCCGGCGTGAATGGCTGTACGCTTTCCGGATTCGAGCTCCGGCCCCTGGCCGCCATCGATCGCGGCGCATGGTGGCACGGGCGGCACGCCGCATCGAACACCCGGGTGATCGTGCGGCGTATCGACCGCGTGCCGTTTGCCGAAGCCCTGCACGATGTCGCGATGGTGATCGAACTGCAGGGAGCGTCTCCGCCAGGCATCGTGTCGTCGCTTGCAGTCGTCGTGCAGGATTCGGCGGGCCGTGTCGTCGCCTCGGCCGCGGCGGATGCCGCCGGCTTCTCGGTCGCGGGCGATGCCGGGGCTGCCGCCACCTTGGCTGGTGATTCATTGGTCGATGTCCACGTCGTCTATCCCGAGGTGGGCGTCGATGTGCTGGAGCGGGCTGCCGAGCAGCCCGCCGAGGCATGCGCGGGCCTGCTTGCTGTGGCGCATGCGCTCGACGGCCTCGCCGCCGAAGCCCCCCGGCAGGGCCGGCGGCTCGACGCGCACGGTGGGCTCGATTGGCCGTGCCTCCGAGTCACGTCGGAGGGGGCGGCGGTGCTCGGGTTCGGCGTCGATCGACTCGATGCCGCACGGCGGGGAAGGCTTGATGCGGCAGATGCGTGGCAAGCCGTGGCGCCCGAGCGGTGCCTGCCTCCGGGCGATCCGACGCCCCGGGGCGATCAATACGCCTTGGCCGTGCTCTGGGTGGCCCGGCGGCTCGGGCGTTCGTTGTTCCCAGAACTCGATGCCGCGGCCTTGGTGCGAGGCAAATTGTCAGGGCCGCCTGGCCTTGACGGGCTGCCGCCGGCGGAACGCGAGGTGATCGCGCGGACGCTGTCGGGCGCCGTCGAAGAGCGGTACGGCTCGTGCCAGGACTTCGTGACGGCGCTCGCGGCGGCGGTGGGCGGCAGTGCGACGCCTGCCGGCGAAGGCCTCGCCCCCGAAGCAGAAGAATCGCCGTGCGGGTCCGATATCACGACCGACCTGCCGGCGGATGCACCGCCAGAGACATCGCCAGACGGAATGGATCCCGGAGCTACGGAGCCGGTGCCGCGGTCGCGGGCTTCGACCGTGCGAATGACGGACGATCCGCCACCCGTGCCGCCTGAGGCTGCGCCCGTAGCCGCACTTCCCGCGCGAGATGTTTCCCCGCCTCAGCCGGTCAAGCCACTGCGGCCTGTCGAGTCGACCGAGCGATCGACCGCATCCGTCTCTGCGGTCGCTCCGGCCGTTGCCCCTCCATCGGTTGCTCTGGCCGCTCATCCCTACGCAGTCGGCGACTTGATTCTGCCGGGATATCGGCTCGTCAAGCAGCTGGGGAAGGGGGGCTTCGGCGAGGTCTGGAAGGCCACGGCGCCCGGCGGCATGAGCGTGGCCATCAAGGTGATCGCGAACCTTGGCCGCCGCGAAGGGGCCCGCGAGTATCGGGCGTTGCAGACGGTGCGGGATATTCGGCACGCCCACATCGTGCCGCTGTTCGGCGTCTGGCTGAAGACGTCAGCCGGCCGGATTCTCGATGAGCGCGAGGCGAGCGACGCGGAGCGGCGGATTCTCTCGACGCGGGATCAGGCGCAGCGGGAGACGATCGACACCGGCGGTCGGGCTGCGCTCGAGAACCTCGAGCTCGTGCTTGCCATGGGGCTCGGCGAATGCACGCTCTACGATCGCTTCAAGCGGACGGCGGAGAGCGGCAGTCCGGGCCTCGCGGTTGGGCACCTGCTGACGTGGATGCGGCAGGCCGCCCTGGCGATCGATCATTTCAACCAGGGGGCGCGGGTGAGCGAAGCTCCTGGCGCAGCGGTGCAGCACTGCGACATCAAGCCGCAAAACATGCTGCTCGTCGGCGATGTCGTGCAGGTGTGCGACTTCGGCCTGGCGCGGGTGCAGGGGGAGGTGCGGGCCACGGCGAACAACCTGCTGAGCATCGCCTATGCCGCACCGGAGATGACGGTCAGGCCGTTCGATCCGTCGCCGACCACGGACCAGTATTCGCTCGCGGTCACCTATCACGAGTTGCGAACCGGGCGCCTGCCCTATCCGGGGCACGGCGGCGCGGACTCCGCGGAGATGTCGGCCCTCGAAATCCTCAAGGCGAAGAGCGAGGGATTCACGGAGGTGCGCGGCCTGCCGCCGGGTGAGACACGGGTGCTGAAGCGGGCGCTCGCTCGTGAGCCCGATGCCAGGTTCAGCAGCTGCGCGGAGTTCATCGACGCGCTTGAAATGGCCGTTGAGCGGGATGCGGCTCCGGAGCCGCCGCAGGTTGTGCGCCCCACGACGGCATCTGCATCGTGGCTGCGGACTGGGATTCTGGCGGGCGGCGTCGTGCTCGCGGCAGGCTTGGGCACGTACGTGATCCTGCCCGGCCGGACTGCGGTGCAGCCAGAGCCGGTGCAGCCAGAGCCGGTGCAGGCTGCGGGGGCGGCGGTTCCAGAGCAACCGGTTCCGGCCCCCGTTCCCGCTCCCCCGCCAGTCGTTCCTCCTCCGCCTCCCGCTCCTCCGCCATGGCTCGACACATCACGGGAGATCGAGGCCGCGATAGCAGCCGCGTCATCCCGCCCCACCGGAGTGGACGACGCCGTACGGCGGTTCGATTCATCGGCCAACGGGTTCCCGGCGAACGTGCGAGACAAGCTTGCACACGAGCTTTCGGCGGCGCTCGTGGATCGAGCCGCCGGCCGGCTGAGCGAGGCCGATCGCATGTCAGCCGCCGACTATGCGGGCGCAGCGGAGATTCTCGATCGCTCGTCGATCGACGCCCGCGCGGCCATCCGGCTGGATTCCAACTCCTGGCGGGCACACGATCTCGCCGGCCGCTGCGACGCCCTGCGAGGCCGGTACGCGGATGCGATTCGCGCATACTCCGAAGCGATCGAGAGCTTCGAAGCACGGCCCGGTGATGCCACCGACCGCCTGGAGATCGTCTCTCGCCGCGCATACGCCCTGCTCAAACAGAAGCGTTTTGCGGAGGCAGCGGAGGATTATCTGGTATTCAGGGCTGGTGACCGCAAACTCGCCGCGAACCTGTGGGACATTCAGCAGGCTGCTGCCGAGGCGAGCGATATCCGGGCCGCGACTGCCGTGCTCGAACTGCTGAACCGACTGATGGACGAAAGTCCCACCGCCCCCGAGGGCCCAGCGGCGTGGGAGGTCCGAAACACGCTCGCCTGGTATCTGGCATGTGGGCCGGTTGCCGATGCGGCCTCCGGAAGGCGGGCGGTGACCCTGGCGACACGGTCCCTGGCCGAAGTTGATGCGGCCAACCGGGGGCAACTGCTCGACTCGCTCGCCGCAGCCCATGCCCGTGCGGGCGACTTTGAGGCGGCGATCCGATGCGTCGACGAGGCGCGAGACGTGACCGACGATCCGGGACTGCTCGATGATCTCCGCCGTCGCCGAGAGGCCTTCGCCGCGCGCGAGCCGTGGAGTGAGCCCTGAAGGCGGTCGGTTTTCGAACCACAGAGATACCCCCCTTTAGGGTGGTTTTTCCTGTTCGCATTGGGACGTTCGCACAGGATCTGCCGAGTTTTTTCGGGCAGGTCCGGGAGGTGAAATCGATTGCATCAGTTGTGATGCTGCCTCTTTGGCAGTCCGACTTTGACGGTTGGGCGTGGTGACGTGGTCGTAACGCCTGAGCGAAGGCGGATCGCGGCTGAGTCGGAAAATTTTTGAAGTCTGCATGAAGGGTCCACGGCAGAGGGGACGATCCCCCTCCGTGGCGACAGGCAGGGCCTCGTGGGAGGGGTTCGCGGCATGTCGATGGGGAAAGGCTAACTGGCATGGCGCTGTCAAAGCGGTTCGTTCGGTTCGGGGAGCGGGTGGGTGTTGCGATCGGTCTGCTGGCTGCATCGCTGCCGGCGGCGGCGGCCGATCTGGCCGGTCATTTTCCAGACCTCAAGATGCCTTCCGTCATGCTGTCGGTCGGCGAAGAGACCGATCCGCCGGCCGACGCCGTCGAGGAATCCGGGGTCGAAGGCGGGCCGGTGACCGTGCGTCGGCCAGGTTTCGATCTCGCTGATCGACTGACGGTGGACAAACTCCCGGCGTATCGCGACTTTGCGGCGGTAGTCGAGGAGGCCAAGCGGGAGGCGATGGGTTACAAGGCTCTGGGGACGAAGAGCGTTGCCAGCAGCCTGCCCACCTCGCCTTCCGCAGGGCGAACCCAGGCCAGTTTCGCCTCGCATGCGCGTCCGCATTGCCGTTCGCGGGGTCAGGCCCAAACCTGCCCGCCGGGATCGCCGCCACGGGCGATGCCGCAGGTGCAGAATGCCCCGCGATCGCCGTCGATGCCGAATGCGGTGCCGGCACCCGAATCGCCCGATGCGGCGGTCGTGCCGCTGCCGGAGAGCATGCAGGCCGAGGCGACCCCGACGCCCGCCGTTCCGGATCTGAGTCGCCAGCTGGCACGGGCCGACGTGGGCGGCCTGCGCGAGACATGGTCCGACTCCCCGGTGCTCGTGGGCGACGGCTGCGCGCCGCAGGGCATGGGGGGCAAGACATCCATCGGTCGGCTCTGCATCGTGGTCCCCGAGCTGACGCAATCCGGCAATCAACTGAGCGGCCCTGGGCCGGCGACCGCCTATCAGTTCGATAGCACCGGGCCAAATTCGGTGCAGGAGATTGCCAATGCAGGCTATCCCTCGTTCGATCCACTCCCCGCACCCGTCGTCGGTTCGGTCCCTGGAACGCCCCCGGACCTCACGATCGGAGGCCCGTCACCAGGCCCCGGCATCACTCCCATCTCGGGCCCCGCGTCGGTGTACCAGACGACCGCGGACGATGCGTTCCGAAACAACATCTCTGCGACGGCCCCATATGCGAACGCGTCGGCCGTCTACGATGCAGCGAACTCCGGCGGGCTTCCCAACAACCCGCCATCCGCAGATCCGCAGGACGCTTTCCTGTTCTACAACTACGTGCTCGACGCCGGGGCCGCTATTCCCGGGTATGCCGTGGGCTTCGTGAAACTCACCGAGAACATGAGCCCGATTCCCCGGGATCGGGTGTACATGAACTACAGCTATTTCAAGAACGCCAATCTCTATCCCGACAAGGCCGACGTGAATCGGTTCATGCCGGGGTTCGAGAAGACCTTCTACGACGGCTGGACGTCGATCGAGATCCGAACGCCGTTCGCCGCCACGCTCGGGGCGGATCAATTCACCGATCCCAACGCGTGCAACGGGCTGGGAGGTATCTCCGAGTATCGCGACATCGAGTTCGGCAATATGTCGGTGATCTTCAAGACACTGCTCATGGAACAGGATACGTGGGCGATCACGGCGGGTGTTCAGACGATGCTGCCGACGGCGGCAAACACGTCCGTCACCGCATCGACCAACGGCCGGCCGGATGGCGCGGAGTTCCAGAGCGTGTTCATCGCCAATGAGTCAGTTCAAGTGATGCCGTTCCTCGGCGGTATCTGGGCTCCGAATGATCGGTTCTTCAACCAGGCTTTGATCCAGGTCGCACGCGATGTGAACGGCAACCTGGTCTATGTGAACAAAACGGTGAACCCGAACCTTTCCGGTCGTGAACTCAATCAGATTGGTCGCGTCTATTACCCGACGTTCATGTACATGAGTTTCGGTACGGGCTACTGGCTCTACAAGAACGACCGTGCCAATTTCACCGGCTTCTCGCCGATCATGGAAATCCATGTGAACCAAGGGCTCAATGCCTTCCAGCCGCTGAAATCGGATACCTACCAGATCGGCGTGAGCCAGGGCATGGTGTCGGTGACCAACGCCCTCGTGGGCTGCAACTTCGAGTGGGGCAGGCGGTCGACGCTGACGTTCGCCTACGTCACGCCCCTGGGTGCCGGCGCCGATCGGTTCTTCGACGGGGAATTCCGGGCCCTCTACAACTGGCGGTTCGGCCCGCAAAACCGCCTGACCCGGGCACAGTTCTAGCCCTTTGCCGAATGCCCGGCAGGAACGGGCCTCTGTTCCGCCTGCGCAAAATTTTCCGGGCCAGTTCCTTGACTTGCCCAAAATCAGGGGGTATTCCCATTTAGCGGAAATCCTCGCCAAGGGGGGCACCCCCTCTAAAAAAGTAGCCCGTGCGAGGAGCAGCATCCCGGAGCACGAACGCACCATGGCCCGTCCTCGTCTCACCTTCCCCGTCCGTCGTGCCGCCCCCCCCGTAGCCCGCCAGCGGCGTAGCCCGTCTTCGCGACGTTCCGGACCGGCGTCGCACCTGCGGCAGCCGGTGCTGGCAACGGAATCCCTCGAGCCCAGAGCCCTGCTCGCCGTCACAGCGGAACTCATCGGTGGGGACTTGGTCATCGCCTACAACGACTCCGGCGACGTCCTCGCGGATATCTCCAGCGACGGCACGAAGTACACGGTGTCGGGGACGGGGCTCGTTGCAAAACAGTTCAAAATCGCTGATGTGACCGTGATTACTGTGGCCGACAAGGCCTCCAAGTCAGGCCAGACGTTCCAGGTGCTCTCGGGCAACTCGCTTGCCGCTCCGCTCCAGGTCAACGCGAACGTCGAGACGGCCTCGCTGCTCGGCGGCATCAATGCCTCGCTGCCCGGCGACGTGCTCATCGGGTCCGCGACGATCTCGCTGGCCAACGACATTTCGACGGCCACCACAAATGGAAACATATCGCTGACGGGCGCGGTCACGCTCGAGGCGAATGTCGCTTTGAACGCCGGAAGTGGTGCCATCTCGTTCAACGGCACCGTGGACGGTGCGCAGACGCTGGGTCTGACAGCTGGGACGGGCAACGTCACGTTCACTGGCGTGGTGGGTAACACGACGCCGCTGGGAGCGATCACGATCAACTCGGCGAAGGACGTGACGGCCAACGGGATCCGTGCGGCGAGCCTGACCCAGGTTGCGGGTTCAGGCACGACGACGCTCAACGGCGGTGCGTTCACGTCGGCTCCGGCGGTGACGGAGGCGGTGCGGACGACGGCTGCCGCGGGTGTCTCGCTGACCGGTACGAGCCTGGCGGTGAATGCGGCGATCAACGCCGCCAACGGCGGCACGGTCACGTTTGACGAGTCGAACACGATCACGATCGCGGCGGCTGGTGCCATCTCGGCCGACGGGGCGGTGTCGATGAAGGCGGTCAACGGCATCACCACGGCTGGCGATGTGACGACGACGAACGACGACGTGACGTTCCAGTCGGCCACGACGCTCTCCGGTCCCGTGGCGGTGAACACTGGTGCCGGCGCCGGGAACATCACGTTCTCGAGCACCGTGGACGGTGCGCAGACGCTGGGTCTGACAGCTGGGACGGGCAACGTCACGTTCGAGAAAGCCGTCGGTGACGTAACGCCGTTGGCCGGAATCAGCCTGATCTCCGCCGGCAGTACGACCGCCGACTCCTCGATCAAACTCGTCAAGACGGCCGACTCCGGCCAGGACGGCCTCACCGTCGCCGCGGGCGTGAACAACGTGAAGATGATCGCCTCCGGCAGTTCGATCACCGGCTTCGCCGGCAACGGTATCACGTTCCTTGGCGGCTCGACGAATTCGCAACTCGCCGGATTCACCGTCTCGGAAAACTCCGCCAACGGCATGAACTTCGCAGCCGGCAGCTACGCGGGTACGACGATCGCCGGCAACACCATTCGTGACAACGGCAACAAGACGACCGGCGTCGGCAACGGGATTCTCGTGCAGGGTTCCAAGCTGATGATCGGCTGGGATGCCAATCCCGCCTCCAACACGGCCCTCAACGTCATCGAGAAAAACGCCCTGAACGGCATCGAGGTCCGCGGCGTCGGGGCGACACAGAACTCGATCCTGTCGAACTCCATCTACCTCAACGGCATCGACGGAACCGGAGCCATGCGTTCGACGATCGTGAATGGGGCCACGGTCGCGGTCGGCAAGGGCATCGCGTTGACCGAGCAGGGCAATGCCGGGCAGGTGTCGCCGATCATCCACGACGTCGTCTGGGACGCCAAAGACAACCTGGTGCGGGTGCAGGTGGAGGTGCCAGCGGCTGGGTCGTATTTCGTGCAGGTATTCGGCAACATCGATGCCGATGAGCAGGAGATCTTCCCGGTCGATGTGAACGGGTTCGAGGGCCGCACGTTCGTGGGCCCGGCTCGGGCTGGCTCGACGGCCGTCGCCGGTTCAAAGCCGAGCATCGCAGGCGCGGGAGTCATCACGGGAAACACGCTCGCCACGCTCGAGATTCCGACCGGCCAACTGGCCGCCGGTAACTGGCTGACCGCGACGGCCACCCTGCTGGATGGCACGTCCCCGACAAACACCTCCGAGTTTTCCGCCGGGGCCCAGGTGCTCGCTGCCCCGGTGCTCGCCGTCGGTGGTGACGGTCCGTCCACGGCCTGGACGACGGAGTACGCGTTTACCGCGGCGTCGGGTTCGGCAACGACGATCCAGATCACGACCAATGGAGCCGGCCAGATCTTGACGAACGCACAGCTGCGGGGCTTGTCGCAGCTGAAGAAGGGCACGGTGGTTGTCGTGACGCCCACCGGCGGAGCTGCGAACGAGGTGAAGACTGTCAAGAGCGCGTCGCTGCGGCGATCGGTGCTCACGATCACCTTGAACCAGGCGATCAACGCGACCTCTGGGACGTTCGTGATCGGCGGCACGTCGCTGCCGGCAGCCCAGCTGCTCAACACGTCGCTGGCGGGTTCCCAGGCCGAGGCGAACGCGGTGCTCAGCCTGACCGAGACCCATGTTAGGGCGGCCCTTATCGGGGCCGGCGTGACCGCAACGCAGGCCGATGCGTTCGTGACTCGCTTCCAGGGCGGGCTCCGGGTCGCGTCGGGAGACTTCAACGGCGACGGCCATGCCGACCTCGTGACGGTGGCCGGCGGCCTGCCCGCCGCCATGGCGGCAACGTACGGCGATGCCCCGCTCGTGCTTTCGATCCACAACGCGAATCCTGCCACCCTTGGAACGTGGGCCAACGCATCGGTGAACCTGTTGAACGTGGCCGGTTTCATCTCGGCCGGCTATGTCGACGGGTTCCTCGTCACCGTCGGGAACGTGTGGGAGGAGACAAGCGGCTCGGACAGCGTGGTGCAGGAAGTGATCGTCGCTTCGAGCACCAAGATCGCCGTGATCGAGGTGCAATCGACGCGTGGTGGAAAGCCCGAGATCAAGACCGACACGGCGCGAGTGATCGACCTGAGCACCGTGGCACCGGGAGCCCGCACGACGGGGCTCGCGACCGGCAACTTCCGCAACTCCGGCGACCCCACCAAGCTCGACGACATCCTCGTGGCGACGAATTCGTCGCAGCCCGCCGGGTCCAAGGTGCACGTCTTCCGCGGGAGCGTCGGAGCTCCGGCCACGCCGACGCTCGCCGGCAGCTTCGCCGTTCAGTCCACGATCGAGGTCGGGCCTCCGCGACCAGCCACGAGCGGCAGGCCGGCCCAGCCGGCTCCGACCGCCAATGCGTTCCTCAACGGGGCATCTCTGGCGGTGGGCGACATCGACAATGCCCCCGACCAGCGACCTGAACTGCTGATCGCATCGGCCGCGGGTGGTCTGGCGAATTTCCGCGTGCTGGCCAACGACGTCGTCGGTGGTTTCAATCAAGCCGCGATCGATACCGCACTCGGCCCGAACGGCCGCTTCTCGGCCCCTCCACGCTCGACGACTCCCAAGTGGCAGCCGACAGGCGGCCCCGACTTTTTCATCGGACGCTCGGTACCAACCCCAATGGCCGCCGGTGCCAATGCCGGTCTGTTCGCCGCCCTCGTGGAATCGAGCGGCCGGTCGTCTGGGCCGGGTGGCAGTGGGTTCAGGGCCGATGTGTTTGCGGCCTTGGCTGGCCCAAACCAAACCCAGAACAGCATCCGGCAGTTCTGGTTTGACGGCAGCCAATGGCAGTCGGCCCAGGGCGCGGGCAGCTGGCTGGATGTGAATCAGGATAATTACAAGGAAACCGTTCCCGGGGTGACAAAGAAGCTCGGCCGTGGCCGAGGCCTTCGGCTGGGCTGATCCCTGTCGGGGGTGGAGCTCGGCGGCTTCCGAACCGTTTTCTCACGCGATCCGTATATCCCGCTAATGGTCGTGGGCCAGACTGCGACTGCCCTGTGAGGTGGCCGGGTGCCACGGCCAAGGGGCGACGGAGGTCCCGGGGCATCCGGGATGGAGCGATGGATCGCGAAGATTTGCTGGCGCTCTGCGAGCGGTTTGCGGGCCGCCGGGGGCGGATCATGACCGGGCGGGTCAGCGTCGAGGTCTGCGATGCCGCCGCGGACCCGGTGCCGGAGATCGTAAAGAGCTTCCGGCTCGCCGAAATCTCCGAATCGGAGAAGAACGCCCTGCTCGCGCTTGTCTGCGATCTCGAGGACGACGAGGATGTGTGCGCCGAGACGGCCTGCATCCGCGACCCCTACGCCGACGAGCGTGACGCCGAGAGCGACGACGACGAACTTGGCTGACCCCTTCCGGGGCCGGAAGCCATTCCGGCTGCCGCCGCCCCCGCGCGGGCTGCCGAAGCGGCTGCGGCCTTGGTATGCCGTGGCGGCGGCGCTCGTGTCGGTGGTGGCGACGGTGGTCGTGCCGATGTGCCCGCTCCGCGACGCAGCGGGTCGACCGGCGTGGCGGGTCGATGCGGTGCACGACGGCGATACGGTCACCTGCGTCGATCCCGAGGGCCGCGGCCACAAGATTCGGCTGCAGGGGATCGATGCTCCGGAGTTCGGTCAGCCCTACGGCGACCGTTCACGCGAGCTCTTGCGGGCGAAGGTGGCCAGCCGGCCGGTGCGGGTGGAGGGGGACGCGATCGATCAGCATGGCCGCCTGCTTGGCACGCTCTGGATCGAGGAGCGGAACATCAATCAGGAATTGGTCGCCGAGGGGGCCGCGTGGGTGTTTGGCGGCTTTGCGCCCGACGAGGAACTCGTGGCTGCCGAGGAGCGGGCCCGGCGGGGTCGCATCGGCCTCTGGGCAGAGCCGCAGCCGACCGAGCCGTCCGAGTGGCGGCGGCTGCATCCGCCGCACCGCTGACGCCCTGCGGCGGCTACCACGGTTGCACTTTGCGGGCCGCCGCCGGTGGTTTAGGGTCTCGGTTATGAGCAGCCCGCGGGACATCGTCATCACCGGGGTCGGGGTCGTCAGCCCGATCGGCATCGGTGCCGACTCTTTTTGGGCGGCGCTCGCGGCGGGGGAGAGCGGGATTCGCCCCATCACTCTGTTCGACGCCAGCTCGCTGAAGGTGCGGTTCGGCGGACAGATCCCCGACTTCGAGCCGAAGCTCTTCGTCCGCCCGCGGAAGAGCCTCAAGGTGATGAGCCGCGACATCCAGATGGGCTTCGCGGCAGCCGATCTGGCGATGGCCGACGCCACTCTCGTCGCTGGCGGTGTGGATCCGGAGCGGTTCGGCGTGGTGTTCGGCGGCGACATGATCTATGCCGACCTCGAGGATCTCGAGACCGCGTATCGGCGGTCCGCGGCCGGGGGCGGCTTTTCGTTTCCCCTCTGGGCCGAGGCCATCCACGAGGAGGTGCATCCGCTCTGGCTGCTCAAGCACCTGCCCAACATGGCGGCCTCCCATATCGCCATCGCCCAGGATGCCCGAGGGCCCAACAATTCGATCGTGCTGGGCGACGTGTCGAGCCTGTTGGCCGTGGGCGAGGCGGCCAGCTACATCGGTCGAGGCTGGGCCGACGTGATGCTCGCCGGCGGCACCGGCTGTCGGCTGCACCCGACGGCACTCGTGGCCCGCGGCGACGCGCTGCTCTCGCACCGGGCCGACGACTGCCGGCGTGCGGCGCGGCCCTTCGACCGCGACCGCGACGGCATGGTCAATGGTGAAGGAGCCGCGGTGATCGTGCTGGAGTCGCGGGAGCACGCCGAGCGACGTGGTGCCCGGATTCGGGGCCGCATTCTTGCCGCCGCGTCACGCTGCGAGCCGGCCTTGCGGCGCGGACTTTCCGGAAGCTCGCTCACACAGGCGATCGCGGCCGTCTGCCGCGCGGCGGGGCTCGCTCCCGGGGGCGTGGGGCACGTCAACGCCCATGGTGTGGGCACGATCGACATGGATCGGATCGAGTCCCGGGCCATCCATGCCGTGCTGGGTGACGTGCCGGTCACCGCCCCGAAGAGTGCCCTTGGCCACAGTGGCGCGGGCTGCGGCGTCATTGAACTCGCCGCCAGCATCCTCGGCCTCGAGCAGGGACTCGTGCCGCCGACGCTCAATTACGATCATCCGGATCCAGACTGCCCGGTGAACGTGGTGCACGGCGGGCCGCTCGCAGGAAGGCCGGATACGGCCGTGACGGTCAATCTCTGCTCGACGGGCCAGTCGGCGGCCGTCGCGATCGCGGCTCGTTGACCCCTTTGTTCTCGCCCCGGCTCACCACGAGCCCTTGAAGCCGAACGACAGACCCTGAAAGAAGGTCTGGCCGCCGGCGTCGATGTCGTCGAACTGCTTGTTGTTCAGATTGAACTGACGGGTGGCCGTGGCCATGCCCGCCACCCAGAGAAAGTCGTAGCCGGCCTGAAGCGAAAAGTTCGGGGTAATGTTCCAGCCGAGCAGGATCGTGAGGTCGCCGAGGAAGCCTGTGCCCGTCTGCGAGCCGCTGGCGATCACGTCGGTCGTGCCCTGGGGCTCGATGTCGGTGACCGTGTTGATGCCCGTGGCCTGCTGATGCGTGCTGGCGATGCTGATGGCCGGTGCCACGCGGCCGCGGAGGCCCCAGTAGAAGAACTCGTTCTGGCTGATGAGCTCGCTGCCGAAGTTCATACCCAGCATCCAGTTCGTGGCCGTGATGTCGTAGGTGCCGCCGAATTCGGCGGGCGGGGTCGGCACCGGGCCGAGCTGCGAGCTCGTCATGTTCCAGAACTCGTTGATGTGCGCGAGCCTGAGGCCCACGATCAGACCGGGCAGGAAGCCGCGCTCGGCATGGCGGGTCCAGTCCCCCTGCGGCGACATCACGAGCTGATCCCGGCCGAGCCGCCGCCGAATTTTATAGTTGAGTTCCCAGCTGTTGAAGTCGGAGTTGAGCGACGTGGTGTAGCGGTCACCGCCGTTGAAGCCCGGTGCGTTGTAGTTGAGCGGCGTGACGAGCACGCCGTCTTGGAGGGCGTTCCAGCCGTCGTTGTCGTCCCACTTCATCCCGCCGTAGTAGATGAATTCCACGGCGCGGTCACGCCCCACGTCGTCGTAGCCAAGGGAGCGGCCCAGCGTGATCCGGGCTCCGGGCGCGATGTCGAAGGGCTGGCCGAACGTCTCATAGTTTTGGGTCTTCCGTCCGGGTGCCACCACGTCGACATCCTGCACCACCACGTCCTGGTTGTTGCGGCTGCGGTCCAACCACATCGACTCGACACCGGCGTACCAGCCGCCGCTCGAAAACCAATGGCCCGAGCTGGCCTCGAACGGCATCTCGTCGAGCGAAAAATCGTCGATTCGCATGGCGTCGGCCGCCCGCGGCGACACCTCGACGAGTTCGGCCGGTGGCGCGGTCAGCGGCACGTCGGAGAGAATCGTCGCCCCGGGTGGAACCGGGGCCGGGGCCGGCAGCGCCTGCGTCGGAATCCGCTCGTCGGGCAGCAGCGAGCCGGATACCGATCCACCCGTGCCGACGTCGCCAAACACCAGCGGCGGCCCGCCTGGTTCCTGGGCAGCGACGCTCCAGGCGTCGCCGAGACAGGCCACGAACGCCAATCCGACTGCGAGGCGGGTTGTCAGGGGTCTGATCACGGTTTGCGGTTTCCGTTCGCTGAATACGGCTGGGGTGCGGCGGTCTGGCCCACACCCGCGGCAGGTTCATCGTCATCCTCACAACCGCTTCCGCAGGAATTTCCGGAAGTGGAAGCCTGCCTTGCCCAGATTGCCAGTCCCGCATACCCGCGATAAACCATCGCCCTGGGGGGATGGGTCGATTCCGCAGGTCTGGTGGATCGATGATCCGAATGAAGACAAGGTTTCGAGAGACGTGATGGTTCCGAAGAGTCACCATTTGCTGCTGGCCGGACTGCTGCTCTTCTTCGTGGGCATGCAGTTCCGCATGGTCGAGTCGTTCACGCTCAACGAGCGGTCGAGCCGGTTCGTGGCCGCACAGATGGGCGATGCCGCCGCCCGCCAGGCCTACTGGCAGAATCCGCCGCTGCGGAAAGTCGTGCAGCCGCCCCGCTGGCTGGGGCTGGCGCTCATGAGCGCCGGCGCCGTGCTCACGTTCAAGAGCGTGAGCATGTACCGGGCTGAGTGAAGCGGGGATTGAGTGGTGTGGAGGGCGGATTGATCCCCCTGCTTGCGCATGGGGGCTTTCATGCGCGTGGCAGTCCCTAAAAGCCCCCAGGCGCGAGCCGGGTGATCGCCGGGCCCCTCGCCCGCCTACGCCGCTTCGACGCCCGGGCTCTCGCCGAAGTAATACTTCTTGGCGTCGGGGTTGGTGAGCACTTCCTGGGCGGTGCCGTGACAGAGCACCTTGCCGGCTCGGATCACGTAGCTGCGGTCGGTGATTGCCAGCGTTTCCCGCTCGCGGTGGTCGGTGATCAGGATCGAGATGCCGCCGTCGCGCAGGCTCATGATGATTTTCTGGATCGAGTGGATCGTGACCGGGTCGATGCCCGTGAACGGCTCATCGAGGAGGATGATCCGCGGCTCCGTCACGAGACAGCGGGCGATCTCCAGCCGCCGTTTCTCGCCGCCGGAGATGTAGTGGGCCCGCGAGCGGCGGATCTTCACGATGTCGAACTGCTCGAGCAGTTCCTCGCACCGCCGCCGCCGCTCCTTGGGAGCCATGCCGACGAGCTCCATGATCGCGAGCAGGTTCTGCTCGACGGTGAGCTTGCGAAACACGCTCTGCTCCTGGGCCAGGTAGCCCATGCCCCCGTCGCGGGCCCGCTTGAACATCGGCCAGTCGGTGATCGCCTCGTCGTTGAGCAGCACGCGGCCCGAGTCGGGGATCACCATCCCGCAGGTCATGCGGAAGCTCGTCGTCTTCCCGGCGCCGTTGGGGCCGAGCAGGCCCACGATCTCGCCCGTCTCGACGTGAAAATCGACCCCGTCCACGACCCGACGGCGGCCGTAATTTTTGACGAGCCCTTCGACCGAAAGCAGTGGCATGCGAACCTCCGTGTCGCCGTGCGGCACGGGGCCCACGGGCCGCTCACCGCACGAAACCCATCCTCCCGAAGTTGGGCCACGAGGGCAATCGCACTTCCATGCCCCCGATTCGCAGCGGAATACTCCATTTCGCGGGAATCGCGTGGGGCCAGAAGATGGCCACGGCCCGGCCGATGATCAGCCGCCGGTCGACGTGATGCAGCCGCTCCCAGGCCCGGCTGTCCTTGCTGGCCGAGGAGTTGTCGCCGAGCATGAAGTATTGCCCCGCCTCGAGCGGGAAGCCGAGGTAGTCCTCCTCGGGCGTGCGGCCGGCGAGCGCCGACGCCGCCCCGGAGGCGACGTAGTAGACGTCGCGGAAGATCCGTAGAGCGCGGACCGTGATGTCGGCTCCGGAGGCCGTGATGCCGGCCGGCGAGAGGTCACCGGGCTCGGTGTCGCCGGGCATGCCCGACCGCGCGGCGGGCCGTGCATCCATCGCATCCTGCAGCCGCCGCTGCCAGGCTGCCGATCCGGAGAGGGCGACCGGCCGAGAATCGACGAACAGCCGCAGTTCGTCGTCCACGTTGGCGAACAGGATCCGCCAGCGTCCGCGACCGCGGACGGGTGTCGCATCAGTCACCGCCCGGGTGCCTGTCGCGTCTCCCGGCGTGAGCGTGGCCCGTCCATCCGCGAGATCGATCGAGCAGGTGTGCCGCACACCTGCCTCGACGAGGTCGAGCGTGACGGTGCCCTCGCTGCCTCGGTTCTCGAGCTCGACCTCGACGGCGAGATCGCCCACCCAGTGCGGTCCGAGCGACTCGGCGTTGTAGGGCTGAAAGTCACCGATCAGCATCGGCTTGGCCCGGTCGGCCACCGACTTGCCCTGTCGCACGTCCCGCCAGGTGTCGAATGACGGAATCAGATGGCGGTAGCGGAGCGTCGTCGCTTCACCGGTGGGGCAGTTCACGGCGAACGATCGGCCTTCGTCGCTGGTGTTCCAGCGGCAGGGGGCGTCGCCGCCCACTGCCGTCCAGTCGGCCCAGGCCCGTGGCCAGCCGGCCTTCACGAGCTCGGGCGAGGCGTGCCGCGAGTCGTGCACGACCTGGAGCATGGCGAGCAGCGTGTCGTCGGGCTTGCGGGCGATCGCCGGCTCGGCATCCCCGCGGCTGGTCCAGATGTCGCCCCCTGAGATGAAGACGTTTTCGCCGGGCAGGCCGACGAGCCGCTTGATGTAATTGGTCTTCGCATCCTCCGGATACTTGAATACCACCACGTCCCACCGCTCGGGCTCGGCAAAGTCGTAGACCAGCTTGTCCACGAGGATGCGGTCGCCACTGAACGACGGATAGCGGGCGTCGTAACGACGGTCGTTGTCGGGGCCGACGGTGAGCGGAATCAGGTTGCCGCAGTTGGGGCACCGCGCCCGCGAGACGAGTTTGTCGCCGAGGTTGCGTCGCAGGGCCGCGATTCGGGCGGGGTCACGGTTCTCGCTCTCGAGCATGGCGAGCTCAGCCCGTTTCCGCTGCGAATCGTCATCCTCCTCGGCGCTGCAGCCGACCATGAAGTCGCGGCCGCAGGAGTCGCAGGCGAGATCCTTGTGGCGGCCCATGAGCGTGGGCGCCATCGAGCCGGTGGGGATGACGAAGGCCTCCGCCTCGAAGGCGCGGAAGAGCAGGGCGAGCGTGAAGGCCACGACGATCGACTCGACCGTCTCCCGGCCATAGCCCCGCGACTCCTGCACGCGGTCGCCGGGGCGGCCGCCCTTGTTTGGCGCCTCGTCGGTCGCCTGCTTTTTTTCTGATTTCATGCAAAGCCTTTCGCTGGCGGTTCGGGGCTGCCCACGTCCCGAGAGCCGGACGTTCACTACGGGCATCCTGCCCTTCGCTCGCTCGATGCTGACGGCGCTTCGGCATCCTGCCTACGCTTGTCAGCAT
>JBILVW010000390.1:0-3090 GCA_044370205.1 Pirellulales bacterium
ACTCGAGTTCCTCGAGACGCGGGCCATGCTCGCGGCCGACGTCTCCACCGACCGCTTCGACTATCCCCCCGGCAGCACGGCGCTGATCACGACCTTCTCCGACGGCAATCCCGGCGCCGACTTCCAGGTCGGCGAGACGGTCACGTTTCAAGTCGTGCGCACCGACGGGATCGAGAGCTGGGCGCCGGGCAACCTTCCCTGGCGGGTGACGGACGGCGCGGGTG
Source organism: Pirellulales bacterium (assembly GCA_044370205.1). Taxonomy (GTDB): domain Bacteria; phylum Planctomycetota; class Planctomycetia; order Pirellulales; family UBA1268; genus QWPN01. Next base: position 225 of record JBILVW010000390.1, read on the forward strand.
GCTTCGCCGCGTACGTCGACGGGGCCGGCAATCGCATCGCCCCCGACCTCGACGGCCTGGCCGACGGCCGGATCACCACCGACTGGTTCGTCGAGAGCCAGTTCGCCAACGCCGAACTCGAAGTGCGGGCCACGGGGCTCTCCTCGGGCGCCGTCGCCGCAGAGCCCTTCCGCGATGCGGCGATCGTGATCGCGTCGAACATGAACTGGAGCCAGATCACGACCGGCTCCGGCACCGGCGGCCGGCCCACCGCCGCCGACACGATCGTGGTCAATCCGGGCGCCACGCTCACCGTCAACGTCAACGGCGCGGTGGCGGGGGGCGTCACCCTCGGCACCGGTGCCGCCGGCACCGCGGCGCTCGCCTTTGCTTCCGGCGCGATCAACGCCACGTTCGGCTCGCTCGCCAACAACGGCACCGCCACGGTGACGTTCAACAACTCGGCCTCCACGCTCACCGTCGGCACCGCCAACACGAGCACAACCTTCGCCGGCACGATCAGCGGCCCGGGCAACCTCACGAAGACCGGCACCGGCACGCTCACGCTCACCGGCACCAACACCTTCACCGGCACGACTCGGGTGGCGCAGGGGACTCTCACACTTGCGAACCCGGAGGCTCTATCGGGCTCGACGTACGACGCCAACCCGGCCGACAGCGGCACGATCCGGTTTGTCGAATCCCTCGTCAACCCGAGCTTCGAGGCCAACGACGGAGCGGGCACCGCGCCCGCCGGTTGGACCAAGGACTTCAACTCCGACGGAGCGTTCGGCAACGCGGCGCGCGAAGGCAGTTGGGGATTGCATCCGGGCAGCTACGCGAACACCGGCGGCGTCTATCAGGACATCAAGACGGTCGCCGGCAAGGCCTACACGGTCAGCCTGTGGGTTCAGAACTTTGGCGCGGAGGCCGGCACCTCGCACGTGGACGTGCTCGTCGGAGCGGCCGGCGGCGACAGCGTCGCCCTGGGGGTGGGCACCTGGGGGCAACAGGCCACGACGCGGTTCAGTGCTGCGGGACTGGTGCAGCAGAGCTTCCCGGTCGGTTCGGCCTGGCGGCAGGTGGTCTTCACGTTCACGGCCATCGGCAGTTCGACGCGGGTCGGCATCTACAACGCCTGGAAGGCGGGCGACACCGTCCACTCGGTCAATGTCGACGACGTGGCCGTGACCGGGCCGCTGGCCTCCGTCGACTTGAGCGGCACGAATGACTACCGCACGCTCGACAGCCGGGGCCTCTCCGACTTCACGCAGGGTTTTAGCGCCGCAGTCTGGGCGCGTCCCACGGCGTCGAACACGTGGGCGAGGTTCTTCGACTTCGGGCAGGGGGAGGCTGCCAACAACATTCTTCTGACCCGCGAGGGCGCCACCAACAACCTGCGGTTTTCCATCTTCGACGGGGTGGGGGCGGTCGACACCACGCTCGTGGCGGCCAACGCCATTGAACTCGACACCTGGCAGCATTTTGCGGTGACCGTGACGTCCGGTGGTGAGGCCACGCTCTACAAGGACGGGGTGGCGATCGCCACCAAGAGCGGCATGCCGCTGCCCCGTGTCGTGGACCGGACGTCGAGTTACGTCGGTCGGGCGAACTGGTGGGAAAATTCTTTCTACGCCGGCAGCATGGCCGACCTGCAGATCTGGAACAAAGGCCTCACGAGCGCTGACATCGCCGCGGTTCGGTTGGGAGGCACTATCGAGCCGGCATCGCGGGTCGCGGATCTCGCCTCGCAACCGAGGGCGGTTGACGGCCTCGCCTCCGGCGTGCGGAACGGGAACTTCGAGAATGTCGACGGCAGCGTCTATCTGGGACACCCGTGGGCGATCAAAGGGGCATCGGACTGGTACCACGGCCTGACCCTGGGCGTGCCGTGGAACGCCGGGACAACGCCCGTGCCGTCGTCTCCCGAGAGCGGCATCGGAAACTTCGATGCGATCGACGCCGCCCGCGTGACCGGCAGCCGGTACATGCGGCTGGCATCCGATGGTGGTTCGGGTCTCAATTTCGGCTACGGCTCCATCACGCAGGGGCTCGGCCGGATGGAGGCGGGCAAGACCTACACGGTGACGGCCGACGTGTTCGCCGGCAACGGCAATGCCGGCTTCAAAGTGGTGGCGAGTCTGGAGAGCCGGTTCGGCGGAGGCGAGAGGTATGCGCAGGCCACGAGCGCGCAGCTCGCGGTTGGCGCGTCGTACTACGACCCGTCGGTCGCCCGGGTTGTCGTGACTCAGCCAGGTGAGTTTCAGGCCGGCGGGTCGGTGGTCTCCTACACCGCCAAGGCGGAGGACGCCGGCAAGGAGCTATGGATCAGATATTCCGTGCCGCAGCCTGGCGACGGGCTCGTCTGCCGGGGCGGCATCGACAACGTCCAACTGCAGGTGACCGATGCCGTGCCCGTCAACAACCCGATGACGGGCGGCGTGACGATCTCGAATGTGTCGAATCCTGGCCTCGGCATTGACGTTCTTCGGGTCGGCGACACGCTTTCGGCCGGCAACACGCTGGCCGATGCCGACGGTCTGGGTGCCCTGTCCTACGTCTGGCTCCGCAATGGGCAGCCGATCGATGGGGCGACGAACAGCGTCTACACGCTCGGCCAGGCCGATGTGGGGGCGGCGATCAGCGTGACCGTGTCGCAGACTGACTTGTACGGTGCGCTCGAGTCGAAGACGAGCAGCCCCACCAGCACGATCCTCGACTTCAACGAGACGCCGACCGACATCGCCCTCACCGCGACCTCGATCGCGGAGAACAATGCCGTTTCGGCCGCCATCGGCACGCTCTCCACGACCGACCCCGACGCCAGCAACACCTTCACCTACACGCTCGTCAGCGGCACCGGCTCCACCGACAACGCGTCATTCAC
>JBILVW010000391.1:0-3086 GCA_044370205.1 Pirellulales bacterium
GCTGCACCGCGATCGACAACGTGCTCGTGCCCGCCCTCGCGCGAGGCACGGTGCCTGACCGCCTCGTCGAACGCGCCGGCAAGCTGCTCGAGCGAGTGGGCCTCGCGAATCGCGGGCGACACATGCCAAGCGAGCTCTCCGGGGGCGAACGGCAGCGGGTGGCCGTGGCCCGCGCGGTGCTGCTCGAGCCGCGATTGATCCTGGCCGACGAGCCCACCGGCCAACTCGACTCCCGCTCGGCGGCCGCGGTGACGGAACTCCTCGTCGGACTCGCGGCCGAGACCGGGGGGATGCTGATCGTCGCGACGCACGACGCGACGGTGGCGGAAAAAGTCGATGCCGTGCGTCGCCTGATCGACGGCCGACTCGAACCATGAGACCTGCACCATCGCCAGCGTCGCCGCGGCCCGTGCAGTCGGCCGGCTCGCTTTCGCGGCGGCTGATTCGGCAGTGGTGGCCGCAGGTGGCGGCCCTGACGGCCGCGTGTGGCGTGGTCACGGCGACGATCGTCGGCGGCCTCGGCGTGGGTGACAGCGTCCAACGCGGACTCGAAACGCTCGCCGTGGAGCGGCTCGGCCGGATCGATGCGGCCGTGATCGGTGACGACCTGTTCACCGACCGCCTGACGACCGAGGTCGCCGCGTTGCTGCACGAAACGGAACCGGCGGCCCACGCCGTTCCGGCCATCGTGATGGATGTGACCGTGGAGGCCGCCGCGACCGGCCGGCCGAGCCGGGCGACGCTGCTGGCCTGCGATGACGTCGCCGCACTCGGTTTCCCTCAGACTCCCGAACAGTCATCGGCGGCTGGCCTGATGCTCAACCCGCCGCTGGCGCATGCCCTCGGCGTCACGGTGGGCGACGCCGTCGTGCTCCGCATCCCGGAGCGTTCCGCCGTGCCCGCCGACAGCCCGCTGGGCCGCCGCGATGCCGACTCGGCCGGCCGACGCCTGCGGGTCACCGACGTGCTGTCCGATGCCGGCCTGGGGAGATTCTCGCTGCGACCCCGGCAGGAGACTCCGCCGCTGGCGGTCGCCTCGCTCGCCACGGCCCGCACGATGCTGCGGCGAGACGGCGTCGCCAACACGATCCTGCTCATCGGCTCCGGACGTTCCTCCACCGCGGACGACCGGCTGCGGCTCCAGCCGACGCTCGCCGATTACGGTCTCACGCTCTCGGCCGAGCCGCCGGACGGCCCGAGCGTGAGGCTTACCAGTCGCCGACTGATCCTGGCACCGGAGATCGATCGGGCGGCTGCAGAAGTCTTGACGCCTCTCGGCGGCCAGCGGTCGCTCGCGTTTCTCGCCGTGTCGCTCGCAGCACGGGCCACCGAAGGCGAGACGCCGTCGGCTTCCGTGCCCTACTCGACCGTGCTCGGCATCGACTCCACCTCACTGCCCGTCGGAGATCTCGTCGATGCGGCGGGAGCGCGGCTGTCGCCGCCGCAGCCCGGCGAGATCATCGTCAACCAGTGGCTGGCCGACGATCTCGCGGCCCAGGGCAGACCGATCGCCGTCGGTGACCAGCTCGACGTGCTGTGCTTTCTTCCCGAGACGCTGCACGGCCGCGTGGAGGAGACGACGGCGAGCTTTCGCATCTGCGGCGTCGCCGCCATGCGCGGGGCGGCCGTCGCGCGGGAGCTCGTGCCGGAGGTCGAGGGCATCACCGACGAAGACTCGATCGCCGACTGGGATCCCCCCTTCCCTTTCGACCAGTCGAAGGTGCGCACCACGCCGCCCCACGACGAGGACGACCGCTACTGGAAGACCTATCGGGCCACGCCCAAGGGATTCGTCTCGCTGGCCGATGCCGAGCGGCTGGCAGGCAGCCGATTCGGCCGCTCGACCGCGTGGCATCTGCCCGCCGCGACCGGCCTCGACGCCGGAGCCTTGCAAGCCCGACTGGAGCGGGCGCTGCGGCCGGAATCCCTCGGCATCCGCCTCGTGCCGCTCCGCGCCGAGGCCCTCGCCGCATCCCGTGGCTCGACGCCGTTCGGCAGCCTCTTCCTCGCGCTGTCGAGCTTCGTCGTCGTTGCCGGGCTCGTGCTCGTGTGGCTCCTGTTCCGTCTGCTCGTCGCCGCACGGCGGCACGACATCGGCCTGCTCGCCGCCGTCGGCTGGCCGCCAGTTCAGATCACTCGCCTCCTGCTCGGCGTCGGCGCCGCGGCGGCCGTGATCGGCGCCGGCCTCGGCCTGCTGATCGGCCCGGCGTGGGCCGCCGCACTGCAATGGGCGCTCGGGCGGGCATGGACGGCCGATGTCGCCACAGGGGCGGCCGCCGTGTTTGCCTCGCCAGCCTTTCACGCTCGGCCGCTCGCGTGGGGCACCGCGGCGGCCTTGGCCACGTCGCTCGCGGCGCTGGCAGCGGCTGCCTGGCGGGCTGGCCGGCAGCCGCCGCTGGCGTTGCTGCGCGGCCGCGACGAGCCCGCCAGCCCGCGGCTCGGTCGCAATGCCACGCTGATCGGCGGCCTGGCCGCGTTGGTCGCAAGCGTCGCGGTCGCATCCGTCGGAGCGCGGGCGACTCCGGCGACGGCCGTGGCCGCGTTCTTCGTCTCGGGCATCACCGCGCTCGCCGGCATGCTCGCCGGCATACGGCTCTGGCTGATCGGCGGCTCACGGCGTCAGCCGATCCGCACCCTCGCGGCCCTCGCCCAGCGCGGACTCGCCCACCGGCCCGGCCGTCCTCTCGCCGTGGCCACGATCGTCGGCGTGGCGCAATTCCTCATCGTCGCGGTGTCGGCGTTCGCCCTGCGGCCGCCGGCAGATCCGGGTGACCGACGCTCTCCGACCGGAGGCTGGACGAGCCTGGTCACATTCGGCGAACCGACCACGCTCGATCCTCTCGCCCCAGCGGCTCGTGAGCGTCTCGGCCTTTCGCCGCAGGAGGCGCAGGCACTGGCGGCCTGCGACGTCGCGATGATCCGCAGCAACGGCGGCGATGACGCGAGCTGCACGAACCTGTACGCCGCGACCCGCCCGACGGTACTCGGCGTCGGCCCCGGCTTCATCGCGCGGGGCGGATTGCGATTCGTCGCACATGCGAGCCTTGATGACACGGCCGTCGCGTCCAATCCCTGGCGGCTGCTCG
>JBILVW010000056.1:0-11010 GCA_044370205.1 Pirellulales bacterium
CCCGGGCCGACGCCGTCGTGGACCGCGGGCTCGACTTCCTCGCCCGGTCGCAGCAGGCTGATGGTCGCTGGAGCCTGGCGCGGTTCGCCGGAGGCACGGCTGCCGACGTGCCGAAGCTCGAAAGCGAGACGGCCGCCACGGGGCTTGCGCTGTTGAGCTTTCTCGGCGCCGGCCACGACCACTTCGATGGTCCGTATAAAGACACGGTCCGCCGGGGCCTCGAGTTTCTGATCGCCGCGCAGAAGCCCGACGGCGATCTCTACATTCCCGCCGACGAGCTCTCGAACAGTTGCTCGTGGCTCTACAGCCACGGCATCGCGGCGATGGCGGTGTGCGAGGCCGTGGGCATGACGGGCGACGCCCGGGTGAAGCCGGCGGCCGAGAAGGCCTGCCGGTTCATCGCGGCCAGCCAGCACCCCGACCGCGGCGGCTGGCGGTACACGCCGGCCAGCGACGCGGATCTCTCGGTGAGCGGCTGGATGCTCGTGGCCATCCGCGCCGGCTCGCTGGCCGGCATCGACACCGATCCCAAGACGCTCTCGGGCGTCCGAACGCTGCTCGATGCGGCGAACACGCAGAGCGAACCGGCACGCTATCTCTACAACCCGCGAAATCCCCAGCAGCGGCCGTCGCGGCTGTCGAGCGCGTGCATGACAGCGGTCGGCACGCTCATGCGGCTCCACACGGGCTGGCAGCCCGCCGATCCGCGGGTCACGGCATCGGCCCGGGCGCTGGCGGCGATCCCCGCCTCCTACGGCTCGGCCACCGACAAGACCCGCGACGCCTATCTCTGGTATTACGCCTCACAGGTGCTCGTGCACACTGGCGGGCCGGAATGGGATCGCTGGTATCGCGGTCTCGTCGACACGCTCACCGCCACCCAGGAGACGGCGGGCCCGAAGGCCGGCAGCTGGAATCCGCTCGGCCCCGAGCCCGACCGTTGGGGACAATACGGCGGCCGCGTCTACGTGACGGCCCTCCACCTGCTTGCATTGGAAGTCCCCTACCGCCACCTGCCGACCTACACCGCCGGCCGGTGATCCGTCACCGCGCCTAACGAAACGCGACAGCGTTTCAACCTGTAGCGGCAGACGAACGAATGGCGACAGCGGTTATGGCGCAGACTTGACGGCCTCCGCCTGCGGCTCGCGAAGGGCCCGCGGCTCGGGAGCCGGCCGCACCTTCCACTGCGAGTAGGGCCGCGGAGCCGTGTCCTTGTCGATCATCGCACCGAAGATCAGGCGATCCACCTTCTCCGTGTCGATCCGCACCTCGCCGAGCGCTGCGTTGCGGCCCACGATCGCGGTGCCATCGATACCAGTGGCCGTCACGCCCGCCCGCCGGCCACCGGGCCAGACGGCGAGGAGCGACACGCCATCGGCAGGAGAGACGGCGGGCTGTGCATCACCGTCGGCTTTCTCGTCGAGCTCTTCCGGATGCAGCCAGATGACCCGCGTCACCGCGTTGCGGGGAAAGGTCTGCTCCGATCCCGGAAGCTCCAGCTTGACGCTCGCGTCATCGACCGTGATGAGCCGGCCGCGGACATAGTCGCCGTTCTTCAGCCGCACGACATGCGTCGGGGGCCGCGACCGCTGACTCCGCGGAACCGTGAGCAGCCGCTCGAACCGGACCTTGTCGATCGCCCGGCCCGGCGCCGCCGGATCGAATTCGACCGCTTTCACGAGAGCCGTCGGCACATCGACCGTGCCGCCGAGCGGCGTGGAGAGTCGCAGCCTCTCGGCGTCGATCCCCGCCACGCGGCAGACGGTGCTCTCGCCGCTGGTCAGGACAACCACCTCTGGGTAGGCCAGTTCGGCCGCAGCCGACTGCGGCGCCGCCAACTCGGCCTGCGTCTGGAGCGCCTGCCGGAGAAGATTGCCGCCAGCCATGCCGAGCCGGCCCCGCACGATCTCGATCTCCCGGGCATCGTTCCCGGCGGCAGTCGTCACCCGCACCCGCACCGGCGTGCCGATCCGTCCTCGCAGCAGGTCGGTCACGTCATCGGCATCGAGCCCCTTGGTCTGCACGAAACGCGCCTTCTCCGAGGGCGCGATCGCCACGATCCGATCGCCGGGCTGCAGCCGGCCGTCGCGGGCCGCGGCACCATCCTCCGCGAGCATCGTGACCACGAACCCGCCGTCGTCGGCCCGGCTCACCATGCCACCGATCCCACCGACGAGTTCGGTATCGTCGGCCGTAGTCGGGACGACGTAATCCAGCCGACCGCCGAATGCCGGCGACGCTGCGAAGCGGCTCGGCTTCGTGGCTCCCACTGGCTGCCAGCCCACGTCTCCATCAACCGCGGCCAGGCTGCCCCGCACGACGAAGCCGTCGCCTTCGAGCCGACCTTCTCGCCCCTGCAGGTCGGCTTCCAGGGTGGATGACACGAGCGACTGGAGCGAAACCAGATGTGCATAGCCGACGCCGACGGGCTCGGCGATGCCCTGCCGTCGGACCCAGACGCCCTGCCGATCCACCTTCACGAGCCCGCCGGACACCGCATCGCCCTGCACCCCGATGACCCGGACCTGCGGGGGCTCACGCGGCCCGGCAGCCGCATTTCGCGAAAAAGCAATCTCGCTCACGTCGGCGACCGGCACCCGAATCGCCTGATCCCCTTCCCGCACCAGGAATGCCTCTGCCTGCGGATCGAAACCTTCCAGATCGCCCGTACGCGTCGGCCCATCGCGAACCGCGATCGTCGTTCGCTCGGCATCGTCGAGCGTGGGCTCTGCGGTCGTCCACGGCGACACCCGCAGGCTCTCCAGGCAGAGATCGCCATTCAGGAGGGAGAGCCTCACGCCGGGCAACGGCTCCGCGTCGATGGACCGCTCGACCGCGATATCGGCGGCCGGCGCATCGCCGGAGCCTGGCAGCACGACCGCCATCCGCCCCTTCAGCTGATCGACGAACAGCACGATTCGCAGTGAATCGGCCTCGGCATTCACCGCGACAGGCTCGAGCGCCGCCCGGCCCCCCTTGCGTCGCACGACCGCGAGCATGGGCGTACGGCCACGAGGCCGCAGCAGCTCGAGCATGAACTGGTCGTCGCCGGCCACGCCGTCGGCGGTCAACGAGAAGCGAAACTCCGCCGGTGTCTTCCAGGAGACCGCGAGGTCGTATCGCGCCCGCGGCGGGGCCGCGACGTCGCGCGACACGGAGGCACTTCGGCGCGACGAGAGCAGGCGCCCCGCCTCTTCCCGCCAGGCATCCGCCGGCTTCTGTTCCCAGCCTGCGAGGCCGCCGGGCCCGTCGAACGAGCCGCCTGACGCACCGCGGCGGCCGATGCTTTCGAGTTCGGCACGGTCGATCCGGAGCCGCTGGGGGTCGCCGCCGAGCGATGTCTCGACGGTGACCGTGGCGGCATCGACCGCTGCAATCGTTCCCGCGACGACGTCGCCTCCGCGGAGATGAAAGCGAAGCGGTTCGGCAGCCGGTTTCCGGACGTCGCGGGGCTCCGCGAAGCGAATGCCCGACACGGCATCGAGCCGAAACTCGAACGGCGTCGCAAACGCGGGCGATTTCCAGAGGAGGGAGCTCCGCGGCGCCTCTCCGGCCTGTTCCGCTGGCATGAGTTCACCAGGAAGATGCCCCCCCTCGCGCAGGTCGAGCACGCCCTTCGGCGCCGGTTCGGTCGCAGGCGGTATTGCAGCAGATGCCCACCCGACGGTCGCTCCAGCCAGCGCCACACACGCAGCCATGCGGCCAGCAAGTACGCGGGGCGGGAATGGTGGCATCAGAGATTCCTCGCAAGCCGCGGCGGCGGCACGTATCGCCGGCATCGCGAGAAGAGCTCGAGCGGGTTGCCGAGCACGATCTTTTCGATGAGCGACTCCGCGTGCCCCCGCGCCCGCATCGCCACGATGAAGTCGGGCACGGCCACGGGCCGCGACGGGCCCCAGTCGCCGGCAGAGTTCACGAGCAGCCGCTCCGAGCCGTATCGCTCGATCAGGTCGCAGGCCCGCTCGGGGGAGCACTTCGTGACCGGATAGAGCGTCATCCCGGCCCAGTAGCCGGCGTCGACCGCATGGCGGATCGTGTGCTCCTCCACGTGGTCGATCACCACGCGGCCGCGATCGAGCCGCGGGAAATCGGCGAGCATGTCGAGGATCATCCGCGTGCCGCGGAGCTTGTCGGCGAGGTGCGGCGTGTGGATCAGGATCGTCTCGTCGTGCTTCACGGCGAGCTCCACCTGCTCGAGGAACACCGTGGCCTCGTTCCGCGTGTTCTTGTTGAGGCCGATCTCGCCGATCCCCAGCACGTTGGGGGCGTCGAGAAACTCGGGGATCGCCGCGATCACCTCGCGGGCGAGCTTCACGTCCTCCGCCTCCTTGGCGTTGATGCACAGCCACGAGTAGTGGGCGATGCCGTAGGTTGCCGCCCGCTTCGGCTCGACCTCCGTGATCTGCCGAAAGTAGTCGCGAAAGCCGTCGGCACTGCGGCGGTCGAAGCCGGCCCAGAAGGCGGGCTCGCTCACGGCCACGCAGCCCATCCGCGCGAGGGCCTCGTAGTCGTCGGTCACCCGCGAGACCATGTGGATGTGGGGATCGACGTAGTTCATGACGCGAAACTCACTGGCCGCAGCAATTCGGGGAGCCGGCCAGCCGCGGGCCGCCGTCGGCCCGCCAGCCCGGCTCGTAGGCGTCGGAGAACAGCTGTTGGATGTCGTCCACGCGGTGGCCGCTCCGCGTGAGCCGCTCGACCGCCTCCGCGAGGAGCCGCCAGCGGGCGTCGGCATCGAGCCCGTCGCCGGCGGAGGCCGCATGCCGCTCCGTGCGATCGAGCGCCGCAGCCAATTCGACGATCAGGCTGCGGATGGCGAGAAACCGCTGGTCGGAAAGAGCGTGGGGCATGAACGAGTTATAGGCTGCGCCGGGGATTGCTGCGAGCGGCCAGAACCGCCCGCAAAACATTATACTTTTACGATCGTGCGTAAGCAGGGTCGGCTACCGTAAGCGGCATCGATCTTCACCCCCGGATGCCAATCATGCCTGCCGCCTATCGCTTTTCGATCGGTCCTTGGAACATCGGCCGGGGCGCCGACCCCTTCGGCCCCCCGGTTCGCGCCGCCGTGTCGTTCGACGACGTCCTGAAGGCCGCGGTCAGCCTCGGCTTCGAGGGCATCCAGTTCCACGACGACGACGCCGTGCCCGATCTCGAATCCCTGCCGCCCGCCCGGATCGTCGCCGAGGCCGAGGCGATGAAGCGGAAGCTCGCCGACAAGGGCCTCGTCGCCGAGTTCGTGGCGCCCCGCCTCTGGGAGCACGAGCACGGCATCGACGGCGGCTACACGTCGAACTGCACGAAGGCGAGGAAGTGGGCGATCGAGCGATCCAAGCGGGCAGTCGACGTGGCCCTCGCCCTCGGCTGTGACCTGATCGTGATGTGGCCAGCCCGCGAGGGCACGGCCGTCCGCGAGAGCAAGAACCCGATCACGGCCTCGGCCCAGATGCTCGACGCGATCAACGCCATCCTCGGCGCCGCCCCGAAGATCAAGATCGCCATCGAGCCCAAGCCCAACGAGCCGGTCGATCATGCGTTCGTCCCCACGATCGGCCACGCGCTCGCCCTCGGCGCCCGCTCGGCTGATCCGGCCCGCGTGGGCGTGCTGATCGAGAGCGCCCATGCGATCCTCGCCGGCCTCGACCCTTCCGACGAGATGGGCTTCGCCCTGGCCGCCGGCAAGCTCTGGAGCGTGCACCTCAACGATCAGAACGGCCTCAAGTTCGACCAGGACAAGGTGTTCGGCGCGGCGAACCTGCGGGGCGCCTTCGACCAGGTGCGGGTGCTGGAACAGGCGGGCTACGCCGACACGGGCGCGTTCGTCGGTTTCGACGTGAAGGCCCAGCGGACCCAGAAGGCGGAATCGGCCACGGCCCACCTCGCCACGAGCAAGGCGATCTTTCTCAAGCTCGTGGAGAAGGCCCGTTCGTTCCCCGAGAAGACCGCGGCCGAGTGCATCGCCAACCGCGACTACGAGGCGCTCGAGCGGACCGTGCTGGAACACCTCCTCGGCGCATGAGGGCCGGTCGATGGCAGGCAGGGAGGCGGAATCACCGGCGTCGCAGCGGCTCGTCGCCGTCATCCTCGACGCGGCCCGCCCCTACGACCGGCTGATCATCGGCGGCGTGGCCCAGTATGCCCGCGAGCATGGCGACTGGAGCCTCTACGTGGAGGAGGATCCGCTCCAGAAGCTTCCCAATCTGGAGCACTGGCACGGCCACGGCATCATCGCCAACTTCGACGACCGGCGGGTCGCCCGGGCCATCCGCGGGCTGGCCATTCCGATCGTGGCGGTCGGGGGCGGCTACGGCTGGTACGAGCCCGAGTCGGGCCTTCCATATATCTACACCGACAACGTGGCCATCGGCCGGCTCGGGGCCGAGCACCTGCTCGGCTGTGGCTTCGAGACGCTGGCGTTCTACGGGTATCCACGGACGGTGACGAGCGGCTGGTCGGAGGAGCGGGCCGCGGCGTTTGCCGCAGCGGCGGAAAAGGCGAATCGAGCCTGCCATCTCTTCACCGGTCGCCACGCCGACGCCCGCCGCTGGGAGGAACTCCAACGGGAGCTGACGGCCTGGATCGCGAAGCTGCCCAAGCCCGTCGGGATCATGGCCTGCAACGACGTTCGCGCCCGCCACGTGCTCGAGGCCTGCCGGTCGCTCGGCCTCCGCGTGCCCCACGACGTGGCCGTGCTTGGCGTGGACAACGACGAGATGATCTGCGACCTCACGTCGCCGCCGCTCTCGAGTGTCGATCAGTCGGCCCGGCGGATCGGCTCCGAAGCGGCCGCCGCACTCGACCGGCTGATGCAGGCCGGCTCGCGGCCGCGGCCGCAGAAGCGCGGCGCAGCGACACCTCCCCCGCCGGTCGTGATCCCGCCGAGCGGCGTCATCGCGCGGGCCTCGACCGATACCACGGCCACCCGCGACGAGACGGTGCTCTTCGCCCTGCAGCGGTTACGGGAAAACCCCTGGCGCCGCCCCGACGTGGCCGCCATCGCGGCGGAGGCGTGCGTTTCACGGTCTACTCTCGAGAACCGGTTCCGCGCCGTGATCGGCCGCTCGATCCACGAGGAGTTCGTGAGGCTGCGGCTTGCGGGCCTGCGGCGACTGATCACGGCCACCGACCTGCCGCTCAAGACCGTCGCCACCCGCGCCGGCTTTCCGTCGGTGCAGTACATGACCACGTTCCTGCACCGCCACACCGGCCTGACCCCGGCTCGACTCCGCGCGGTCGAGCGCGGCAGCGCGAACCATGTGGACAGATCATCTCCCGCGGCGAGAATAGTGCGATGACCGAAATGATCGACTGCATCGTCTGCGGCACCTGTGTCGCCGACATCCTTGTGCGGCCCGTGCCGCTCTCAACGCCGGTCGGTGGCGGCCGGCTCTTCCACGTCGAGCCGATCGAGGCCACGACCGGCGGCATCGTCTGCAATTCGGGCATCGCGATGCAGCGGCTCGGCATGCGGGTCGCCGCCGCGAGCCTCGTGGGCGCCGACGCCTGGGGCGATCTCGTGCGGTCGCGGCTCACGGCCGAGGGTGTCGATTGCACGGCCATCGAATCCCATCCGGATCGGGCCACGAGCACGACAGCCGTCCTGATCGACCCCAGCGGCGAACGCAGCTTCGCCCATCACGTCGGCGCCCCGCAGGCGATCGACCTCGCATTCATCCGTCGGCTCATGCCCCACTGGACGCGGAGCCGCGTGGCTCTGGTCGGCTACTTCGGGCTCCTCCCGGGGCTCGAGCCGGCGATGGCCGAGGCCCTGGCCACGATCAGGGCGGCCGGCTGCCTCGTCGCCCTCGAGACCGGCGGCAGCGGCGGTTCGCTCGCCGAGTTGCTACCCGCCCTGCCGCACGTTGACGTCTACGTGCCGAGCCTCGACGAGGCGATCCATCAGACCGGCCTTCATGATCCGCGCGAGATCGTCGCCTGCTACCGCGGCCACGGTGCCGCCGGCATCGTGGGCGTGAAGCTCGGCAGCCGGGGCACGCTGCTCAGCCCCGCAGTCGGCGAGTTTCTCGACATTCCGTGCGTGCCCGCGCCCGGCCCCGTAGCCGACACGACCGGCGCCGGCGACTCGTTCCTCGGCGGCCTGCTCACGGGCATCATCCGTGGCATGCCGCTCCGCGAAGCGGGTATCCTCGGGGCCTCCACGGCAGCCTGCTGCGTCACGGGCCTGGGCGCGATCGCCGGCCTGCGGTCATTCGACGAGACGCTGGCCTTGGCCCGCGGGCATATTCATGGCTGATTGCGTTGCGGCCGCCCCTTCACGGCTCGGTTTCTTGCCGGACAGCCCCGCCTGCGATACCATGCAATTCGGCGAAGCCGCCGCCATATTGCGACTCACAATGGCATCTGTATCTCGATTCTTCACACCTCCAGCCGGACATTTCTTTCTGTTCGGGCCGCGAGGCACGGGCAAGACCTGGTGGGCCAGGCAGGCCTATCCCAACGCCCTGCATGTCGATCTGCTCGACCCGGAAACCGTTCGGCGGCTCGGGGCTCGACCGGAACGCCTGCGCGAAATGATTGCCGCCGCGCCGACGGCGAATGCGATCGTGATCGACGAGGTGCAGAAGCTGCCCGAACTGCTCGAGGTCGTGCACGCCCTGATCGAGGAACACCGGCGTCGCGGCGGCGGCCCGCGGTTCGTGCTCACCGGGTCGAGCCCGAGGAAGCTCCGCCGGGGCGGCGTGAACCTGCTGGGAGGCCGGGCGGCCGAGTGCTGGCTGCACCCGTACATGGCGGCCGAGCTTGGTACGCAATTTCAGTTTGCCGCGGCGGTAGAAAGCGGCCTGCTGCCGGTGATCCGCGGTGCCGAAGAGCCACAGGCAAACCTCTCGGCCTACAACGCTCTCTACATCAGGGAGGAGGTGCAGGCGGAGGGGCTGGTTCGGTCGGTCGGCACCTTCGCCCGGTTTCTCGAGGCCATCAGCTTTTCGCACGCCTCCGTGCTGAACCTCGCCAACGTCGCCCGCGAGTGCGAGGTGAGTCGCAAGACGGCCGAAGGCTATCTCGAGATACTCGAGGATTTGCTGCTCGGCTACCGTCTTCCTGTCTTCTCCCGCCGCGCCAAACGGCAGCTCGCAGCCCATCCGAAGTTCTACTTCTTCGATGCCGGCGTCTTTCGCGCGAACCGGCCGACCGGGCCGCTCGACGAGCCCGGCGAGATCGACGGGGCCGCCCTCGAAGGCCTCGTGGCCCAGCACCTGCGGGCCTGGTGCCATTATTCGCCCGGACGCCATCAGCTCCACTACTGGCTCACTCGCTCCCAGGTGGAGGTCGATTTCGTGATCTACGGCGAGAGCGGCATCCATGCTGTGGAAGTCAAGAACACGGGGAGAATTCGCCCCGAGCATCTGCGTGGCCTCAAGGCGTTCGGCGAGGATTACCCGACGGCACGCCTCGCCCTCCTCACCCGCAGCCGCGAACGGCTCGTCATCGATGGCGTGAGCTGCCTCCCGGTGGACGAGTTTCTGGCCGGGCTCATGCCTGGAACGCCACCACTCCCCGACGAGGGCCGCACCGTATGAACTCGCGCGACCTCCATCTCCTGGCCGACCGCCTGCACGGCGATCTGCTCATCGATGATCTCACCCGCACGGCCTACTCGACCGATGCGTCGGAGTATCAGGAGCGGCCGCTGGCGGTTGCCTTTCCCAAGACAGAAGCCGACGTCGGCGAACTCGTCCGGTTCGCTGCGGCCAATCGCATCGGCCTGATCCCGCGGGCCGCCGGCACGTCGCTCGCCGGCCAGGTCGTGGGCAGTGGGATCGTGGTCGATGTCGGCCGGCACTTGAACAGGATCGTCGATCTC
Source organism: Pirellulales bacterium (assembly GCA_044370205.1). Classification (GTDB taxonomy): domain Bacteria; phylum Planctomycetota; class Planctomycetia; order Pirellulales; family UBA1268; genus QWPN01. The sequence continues at coordinate 9,827 of JBILVW010000056.1, forward strand.
GACGTGGCCCGCCGCCGCGTGCGGGTGCAGCCGGGCGTGGTCCGCAACGAGCTCAACCGGTTCCTCGAGCCGCACGGCCTGTTCTTCGCACCCGAAACTTCGACTGCCGGCTGGGCCATGATCGGCGGCATGGTGGGCAACAACTCCTGTGGCTCCAACTCGATCGCCTGGGGCACGACCCGCGACCATCTGATCTCGGCCCGCGGCTTCCTCGCCGACGGTTCGCCGGCCACGTTCGGCCCGCTCTCTTCGGATGCGTTCATGGCCGCCTGCACCGGCGACACGCTCCTGGCGACCATCCATCGCGACCTCCGCGACATGCTCGCGCACGCCGCCACCCGGCAGCTGATCCGCGACTCGTTCCCCGGGCCCGAGGTCACCCGCCGCAACACGGGCTACGCGCTCGATGCGGTGATGGACGCGGCATGCTTCGATCCGGCAAGCGGCCGTGAGTTCAACATGTGCCGGATGCTTGCAGGCTCCGAGGGCACGCTCTTCTTCGGCGTCGAGTTCGAGCTCAACGTGCTGCCGCTGCCGCCGCCGGGAGGCCTGCTCTGCGTCCACTGCGAGAGCGTGGACGAGGCCCTGCGGGCCACCGTGATCGTGATGGGCCTGCGGGCCTCGGGTCTCGAGCCCACCGCCTGCGAGCTGATCGACAAGAAGATCCTCGATTGCACGAAAGACAATCTCGAGCAATCGCGAAATCGACGATTCGTGGTGGGCGACCCCGGCGCCGTGCTCGTGGTCGAGCTCCGCGACGCCGATCCCGCGGCCCTCGCGCGGAAGCTCGACGCCGTCGCCGCCGAACTGAAATCGCAGGGCCTCGGCTACGCCTACCCGACGCTCCTCGGCACCGAGGGCCACGCCGTCTGGGATTTGCGGCGGGCGGGTCAGGGGCTCGTCAACAACCTGCCCGGCGACGCCAAGCCGCGGGAAGTCGTGGAAGATACGGCCGTCGCCGTGGACGACCTGCCGGCCTACATCGCCGAGTTCGACCGACTGCTCGCCGAAAAATATGGCATCGACTGCGTCCACTACGCCCACGCGGGTGCCGGCGAACTCCATCTGCGGCCGCTCTTCGACCTTCACTCGGCGGCGGGGCTCAAGATGTTTCGCGACGTCGCCACCGACGTGGCCCACCTCGTCAAGAAATACCGCGGCTCGCTCAGCGGCGAGCATGGCGA
>JBILVW010000057.1:0-10999 GCA_044370205.1 Pirellulales bacterium
CCATCTTCATGATCGGCTCCAGCAGCACCGGCTTCGTGTTGAGGAAGGCCTCGCGGAAGCCGGCCCGGGCGCAGACCTGGAAGGCCATGTCGCTGGAGTCGACGTCGTGATACGAGCCGTCCTCGAGCGTGGCCTTCACGCCCACGATCGGGAAGCCCGCGATCGGTCCCTTGCCCAGCACCGCCAGGAAGCCCTTCTCCACCGACGGGATGTATTCCCGCGGCACGCGGCCGCCCACGACCGCATCCTCGAACACGAAGTTCTCGGTCGCGTCTTCGGGCAGCGGCTCGAGGTGGCCGATGATGTGGGCATACTGGCCGGAGCCGCCCGTCTGCTTCTTGTGCTTGTAGTCGTAGGCCGTGCCCTTCGTCGGGGCCTCGCGGTAGCTCACCTTCGGAGCGCCGACGGTCACGTCCACCTTGTATTCACGCTTGATCCGCTCGACGTAGATGTCGAGATGCAGCTCGCCCATGCCGGCGATCAGCGTCTCGCCCGTCTCCTCGTCGGTGGCCACGCGGAACGTGGGATCCTCGCGGGTGAACCGCTGCAGCGCCTTGCTGAGCTTGTCGAGGCCGTCGCGGTTGGTGGGGGTGATCGCCATCTTGATCACCGGCTCCGGCACGAACATGCTCTCGAGCGTGCAATACTTGGCGTCGTTGGAGTAGGTGTCGCCGGAGGCGGCATCCACGCCCATCACCGCCACGATGTCGCCCGCCTCGGCCGACTCGATCTCCTCCCGCTTGTCGGCGTGCATCCGCACGATGCGGCTGAACCGCTGCTTCTGGCTCGTGCGCTGATTGATGTAGGCCTCGCCCTTCTTCAGCGTGCCCTGGTAGAGCCGCATGAAGGTGAGCTGGCCGAAGGGGTCGTCCACGATCTTGAAGGCCATCGCCACGAGCGGCTTCTTCGGATCGGCCTCGAGGTCGAACTTCTCGTCGGGGTTCGACCAGTTCTTCCCGATCACCTTCCGCTCGAGCGGATTGGGCAGGTAGCGGACGACCGCGTCGAGCAGGAGCTGCACGCCCTTGTTCTTGTAGGCCGAACCACAGAAGACGGGCGTGATGCTCTGGGCATGCACCGCGGCCTTCGTGACGGCGTGGATCTCGTCCTCCGTGGGCACCTCTTCCGAGAGGAGCTTCTCCATCAGCGAGTCGGAATACATGGCGAGGTCTTCCAGCAGCTTGTGCCGGGCCTCGGTGGCCTTTTCCTTGTAGTCGGCCGGAATCTCCTCCAGCCGCACGGTCTCGCCGTTGTCGCCGTCGAAATAGGCGGCCTTCATCGCCACGAGGTCGATCACGCCCAGGAGCTTGTCTTCCTTGCCGATCGGGATCTGGTAGGGGATCGCGTGGCAGCCGAGCTTGTCCTTGAGCTGGCCGACGACGCGGTCGAAATTCGCGCCGGTGCGGTCCATCTTGTTGACGAACGCCAGCCGCGGCACCTTGTACCGCTTCATCTGCCGGTCCACCGTCATCGACTGGCTCTGCACGCCACCCACGGAGCAGAGCACGAGGATGGCGCCGTCGAGCACGCGGAGGCTGCGCTCCACCTCGACGGTGAAGTCCACGTGGCCCGGGGTGTCGATCAGGTTGATGCCGCAGTCGCCCCACTGCACGCTCGTGGCGGCCGAGGTGATCGTGATGCCGCGCTCCCGCTCGAGGTCCATGTAGTCCATGGTCGCCCCGTCGCCGCCGCCCTTCACCTCCTGGATGCGGTGGATTCGCCCGGCGTAATACAGGATGCGCTCCGAGAGCGTGGTCTTGCCGGAGTCGATGTGGGCGCTGATGCCCATGTTGCGAAGCTTGGTCAGATCCATGGCGGGAAACACCTGAACAGGGGGGAAACTGTGGAAAGGGACTCTGCCGGGAAAACGAACCGGGGGGACGGCCGCCGGGAGGGGACCGCGCCTGGGGGCGCGACAGGATTCTGGGCAGCCCCCTGGAATATACTCGTCTCCCCATGAACGCGACAGACGAGCCGCTCTCCGCCGCAGAAGCCGATAATGGACCCGCCCGGCCGTGGTTTACGTGCGTGGCGCCGCTGGCCGCCTACCTCTGGCTCGAACTGCTCGAGCCGGGCGCGGAGGGGGGCGGTTTTCTCGGGAGCCTCGGCATCACCCCCGCGGCCTATCCCGCCATCTATGCCCTGCGGATCGCCGTCACCGCGGCCGTGATCATCGCCGCCTGGCCGAGCCTCCGCCGCTGGCTGGGCCGTCCCTCGTGGTGGCCGCCGCTGCTCGGGATCGGGCTGGTCGTGCCCTGGATCGTGCTGGCCGTGCTCCAGCGGGAGGCGGGCTGGGGAGGCGGCGTCGGTGAGCGGCCGAGCTTCGATCCGTTCACCGCGTTCGGCGGCGGCACGCCGCAGGCTTGGGCGTTTCTGGTCCTGCGGTTCATCGGGCTCGTGGCGATCGTGCCCGTGGCTGAAGAGCTGTTTCTGCGCGGGTTCCTCATGCGGTTCGTCGTCCACGACGAGTTTTGGAAGGTGCCGTTCGGCACGCTCACGGTCGCGGCCGCGGGGGCGTGTGCCCTCTACGCGGCGGTGAGCCATCCGGCGGAACTCGTGGCGGCGGTCGGATGGTTCGCGGTGGTGAGCGGAATCGCGGCCGCCACGCGGAAGCCGATCGATTGCGTGCTCGCCCATGCGGGCACGAACCTCGCGCTTGGGGCGTACGTCGTCGCCACGGGCAACTGGTGGTTGTGGTAGAGGCACGCGGGAGCGTTGGCGGAGTTGCGGGTGGTGCAGTCCGTCCGCGGCGTCCGCCGCGGGATCCCCCGGCTTGCGCCTGGGGGCTTGTATCAGCACCCGCATACAAGCCCTGAGCGCGAGCGAGGGGATCCCTTCGATTGGCGCATACAAGCCCTGAGCGCGAGCGAGGGGATCCCTTCGATTGGCCCATACAAGCCCTGAGCGCGAGCGAGGGGATCCCGCGGCGCAAGCCGCGGACGGGTTGCCTTGACAAACCGGGTCGCACTGATTCATGGCCATCACGACATCAACGCCCCATCGCCGCGGTCGGCTCGCACCCACTCCCACGGGCTACCTGCACGTCGGCCACGCCCGCACGTTCGCTCTTGCCGCCGCGCGAGCCGGCACGGCCGGCCTCGTGATGCGGATCGAAGACCTCGACACGCCCCGCTGCCGCCCCGAATACACCGCCGCCGCCCTCGACGACCTCCGCTGGCTTGGCCTCGCCTGGACCGAAGGGCCCGACGTGGGCGGGCCGCATGCGCCCTACGCGCAAAGCGAACGCACCGCCTGGTTTCTCGACGTCTGGCGGCGGCTCGAGAACGCGGGCGTCATCTACCCGAGCCCCCACTCACGCCGCGACGTGGAATCGGCCGCGACCGCGCCGCATGCGGCCGATGATGCCGAGCCGCTTTTTCCCGCGAGCCTGCGGCCCGAGCGGTGGGATCGGGCGAGCGAGCCAGGTGGCGTGGCCTGGCGGTTTCGCGTGCCCGACGGCCGCGTGATCGAGTTTGAGGATGCGGTGCAGGGGACGGTGCGACGGACGGCGGGCACCGACTTCGGCGACTTCGTCGTCTGGCGGCGGGACGACCTCGCGGCCTACGAGCTGGCCGTCGTGGCCGACGACCATGCGATGGAGATCGCGGAGGTCGTTCGCGGGGCCGACCTGCTCACGAGCACGGCGCGGCAGATCCTTCTCTACGAGGCGCTCGGCTGGCAGCCGCCGGCCTGGTGCCACGCTCCGCTCGTATGCGACGCCGCGGGCAAGCGGCTCGCCAAGCGCACGGCCGGCCTGGCGATCCACGAACTCCGCGCCGCGGGGTGGTCGCCGGCGGAGGTGCTCACCCGCGACCTGCCGGCATGAACACCACCGCAGGCATCAAAGCCCCCATGCGCATAAAAGCCCCCATGCGCAAGCAGGGGGATAATGCGGCATCCATCCCGAAACGGCCCGGATTCTCCCCCGGCTCGCGCCTGGGGGCTTGTATGAACAGACCCTCCACCGTTGACGTCCAATCCCTCCGCCAGCGCTGGCTCGCTTTCGCCCAGGCGGGACAGCGAGCCGCTCCTTCGCTGCGCCGAAGGTGAAAAACCCCTGTTTTGCCACCGCTGGAAAGGGGTTTCGGGGACCACGCCAGCACCCCCAACTCGGCGTGTGGCATCACCCAGGCCGCACCAGCCGGTCATCGCCCCTCAAACGGACGCCGTTCGAGTTCCCGCGGCGGCTGGATCGGGACGAATCCCGCCGGTAGCCTCGTGAGCTTCTGGCGGCATTCGCCCCCACTCCACCCCGAAAAAGGTCCCGACCATCATGCCGTCCTCGAACAAGTCGACCAGATTCAGCCGCAAGTCCACCCGCCGCAGCCGGCGGCCGCACCGCCTCGCGATCGACCGGCTCGAGTCGCGGATCGCGCTGGCCATCGACACGCTCTCGATCGGCGGCGAGACCATCGGCAGTTTCACCGACAACTCGGGCGACCTCGTCCTCGTGTCGATCACGGGATCGGCCGGCACGGCCGTGTTTCGCGACTCGGGCGGCGGCATCGTGGACAATGGCGACGATATCGCTTCGATCGCGATTACCGGGGCGAGCACCGACTTCCAGCTCACCGTCGGGGCGGCGCTCATCTCGCCGGGCGACGCGATCGGCCCGAAGAACGGCTTCGAGGTCGTCTATCTCGGCCGGGTCACCGCCGACAGCGTGATCCGCGGCATCAACACGGTCGGCTCCGACGGCTTCATCCCGGTAGGCGGCCCGTCGGTCGCCGCCAGCGACACGACCCGGTTCTCGCTCGAATCGTTCGTGGGGGTCGACTTCTCGGAGGGGGGCGGCCTGTTCGTCGACCTCGTGACGGGCGGCGACGGGAATGTCGGCATCCAGCTCACGAAGGGCTTCAGCCCCTACTCCACGATCGCGATCCGCGAACAGCTCGATGCGTTCGTGATCCTCGGGGCGGAGAACAAGGGCACGGCCGACGGCCGGCTGCTCATCGAGAGCGCCACCGCCGCGAGCCTCATTCTCGTCAACAACGCGGGCAGCACCGGGGCCAACTCGAAGCTCGAGATCCTCGGCGGCGAGGGGCCGTTCGACGCGGGCGTCGCCTTCCGCGGCCCGTTCGCGGGCACCGTGAACCTGCAGAGCGCGGCCGGCGGCACGTGGCTTTTCGAGGGAGATGTCGCGTCGTCGGCGGTCCTGAAGGCGGCGAGCTGGGTCGGCCAGACCGAAGGCGACCTGCCGCCGGGCATCGTCGCCCGCCGCTCCTTCGCCGGCACGCTCAACGCGACGTCGGGCGCAACGTCGCTCACCGTCGGGGGCGCGGTGAAGGGCACGGCTCGGATCAACTCGGTCGGCAACATGAATCTCCTGGCCGGGAGCGTCGAGAGCGGCGCGGAAGTCAACGCCGAAGACCGAGCCACGCTCAGCATCTCCCGGAATTTCGCCGGTCGCGTCTCCGCTTCCGACGTCACCGTGATCGTCGGCGGCAACGTGGTCAACGCGACGATGACGTCGGATAGTTCCATCACGCTCGACGTCGCCGGCTCGATCACGAACTCGACCCTCTCGGTGGAGTACGGCATCTCCGGCACCGTCGGCGGAAACATCACGAACTCCACGCTGACGTCGGGCACGGACGAGGTGGATCTGGACGTCGCGGGCAACATCGTGAACTCGCGGTTCATCGGCGTCGACGGCTCCGTCAGTCTCGCGGTCGGCGGCAGCGTTTCGCGGTCGCAGTTCACGGCCGCGAGGGACGTGGCTCTCGCCGTCACCCGCACCATGACCTCCTCGCTCGTGGATGCCGGGTGGAACGTCTCGATCGACGTGGACGGCACCGTCTCGAAGTCGCAGATCGTCTACGGGGAATATCGTGGCTTCTTTGCTGAGCCTGACCTCGTGCTTCTCGTCGGCGGCGACCTGCTCGACAGCGACGTGATTGGTCGTGAGGCCAGGGGCGACGGTGAGGGCACGATCGTGAACGTCGTCCGCGACGCCCGCCGTGTGCGGTTCGCAAGCCGGGAGTCCGGCGGAGACCGGCGATACACGATCGGCCGCAACTTCCAGGGGTCGATCCAGGGGGCCGATGCAGACGTGTACCTCGACGTGGGCGGCTCGGTGCAGAAGGGCAGCTCGCTCGTCACCGGCGGCAACGCCGAGGTGGACGTGGACGGGAATTTCGACGGCACCGTCGACGTGGACGCCCTGCAGTTCCGCGTCGATGGCAACGTGGCCAAGGCTTCGCGGATCGTGGCGAGCGGCGTCCGCGAGTGGCAGACGGATTTCAACTCCCTCACGCCCCGCCCGAACTTCTTCGTCGGCGGCCGGCTCGACGGCATCGTGAACGTCGGCGTGTTTGACGCCTCCCCGGGCGACATGACCGCGACGATCCTCGGCGGCGGCACTGGCACGTCGGCCCGGTTCTACGTGGGCCGGTTCGTGAGCGGCGACACGATCGTGTTCGAGGGCGACTTCCGGGGCAACGTGCGCGTGCTCCAGGACCTCCAGGCGGACCTCACGTTCACCGGGAACCTCGACCGGATCACGATCGGCGGGCAGGTGATCGCCGACATCACGGTCGGCGGCACGCTCACCTACTTGAACGCCAACAGCTGGTTCGAGCCGACCGGCTCGGGCAAGAAGACGGGCAACTTCGCCGACGGCTTCTTGGCGACCACCGGCACACTCACGACCGGGAAGTACGTGACCGTCGTCCCGGTCGGGGTGCTTCGCTGAGTGGTATCGACATGCCCGCACCGCAGCCCCTCGACGTGCTCGTGACGAGCGAGGCGTGGCAGTCGGCGCTTGCGTGCATCCAGTCGTTCGGCAGGCGGGGGTACCGCGGCGGCCATGCTCGCGCATAAAAGCCCCCATGCGCATACAAGCCCCCATGCGCAAGCGGGGGGATAATGTGGTATCCATCCCGAAGCATCCCCGACCCCGGGGTTGAATTGCCCCGCATTCTCCCCCGGCTCGCGCCTGGGGGCTTGTATGAACAGTTCCTCACCCGCCGACGTCCAATCGCTCCGCCAGCGCGGGCTCGCCCTCGCACAGGCCGGCCGGTTCGCCGAGGCCGTCGCGCCGCTGGAGGCCGCGGCCCGGCTCGACCCCAGCCACGTTCCCACGCACAACAATCTCGGCATCGTGCTCCGCGAGCTCGGCCGCCCGAGCGAGGCCGAGCAGGTGCTCCGCCACGCCCTGGCCGTCGCGCCGGGCTCCGTGACGATCGCCAACAGCCTCGGCCTCGTGCTCATGGATCTCCGCCGGCTCGCCGAGGCCGAGCGGGTGTTTCACGCCGCCCTCGCCTTCGGCGGCGACGACGTCGATCTGCTCAACAACTTCGCCGTGCTGCTCAAACAGCTCGGCCGCCAACGCGAAGGGGAGCCGCTCCTCCGCCGCGGGCTCACGCAGAAGGCCGACGACCCCGGCCTGCTCGTGAACCTCGGCGACCTGCTCGTGGCCGACGCCCGCGCCCAGGAGGCGCTGCCGCTGCTCGAGCGGGCCGTGCAGGTGGCGCCGCGGTCGCCCGAGGGCCGCAACAATCTCGCGCTCGCCCTCAAGGCCCTGGGCCGCGAAGAGGAGGCCACGCCCCATCTCGAGGCGGCCCTCGCCCTCAACCCGCGCTACCTGCCCGCGATCCACAACCTCGGCAACAACCTCGTCGCCGTCGGCCGCGTGGCCGAAGGTGTGGCCCGGTTTCTGGAGGTGCTCGACCGCGACCCCGCGAACCTCCCCGCGCTCTACGCGCTCGCCACCATCACCGACCACCCGCTCGACGACGCGGCGCTCGCGAAGATCGACGGCCTGCTCGCCCAGCCCGGCGTCCACGGCGAGGCCCGGCAGCTGCTCCACATGGCCGCCGCCGCGGCCCGCGATCGCCGCGGCGACCACGACACCGGCATCCGCCACGCGATCGCCTCCGGCAGCCTGCGCCGGGCCCTCGATCGCCGCGCCGGCCGCGGCTTCCACCGCGACGATCACGCCCGCTACGTGGAGGCCCTGATCGAGACCTTCCCGGTGGCTGCGGCCCTGCCGTCGTCGGGCGTCGACACGCAAGAGCCCGTGTTCGTCGTGGGCATGCCCCGCAGCGGCACCACGCTCGTGGAGCAGATCCTCGCGAGCCATCCGCTCGCGTTCGGCGCCGGCGAGGCCGATACGATCCCGATGACCGCCGCGCTCCTCGGTGGCGAGCGGTTCGACGGCGACGATCCGGCGGCGTATCCCCGCGCGGTCGCCGGCCTCACGCGGTCGCAGCTCGCGGCCGCGGCCGAGAAGGTGCTTGAGACCTACCGTGAGCTGGCCGCCAAGGCCCGTCCCGCCGCTGCCGCTCCAGACTGGCCCGCGCGGATCGTCGACAAGACCACGATCAACTTCCATCACGTGGGCCTGATCCACGCATTGTTTCCGCGGGCCCGGATCATCCACACGCTCCGCGACCCGCGCGACACCGCCGTGTCGTGCCTGTTCCACAACTTCAACGGCATCGGCCTCAACTTCACCAACGACCTCGGCGACCTCGGGCTCGTGCTGCGGCTCAAGGATCGACTCATGGCCCACTGGCATGCGGTGCTGCCGGGCGTGATCCTCGACGTGCCGTATGAATCGCTCGTCGCCGATGTCGAGTCGTGGACGCGGAAGATGCTCGGCCACGTGGGGCTCGAGTGGTCGGACCGCTGCCTCGACTTCCACCGGCTCGACCGCCGCGTGAAGACGGCGAGCAACCTGCAGGTGCGAAAGCCGATCTACTCGTCGTCGGTGGCCCGCTGGAGGCGGTATGAGCCGCACCTCGCGCCGCTGGCCGCCGCGCTCGAGGGGCACGATCTCCCCGAGCCCGCCGAGCCGCCGGACCTCGATCCGCCGGCAGCGGCCGCAGGCACCGCGCCGCGGCCGCGATCGCCGTTGATGCAGCAGGGGATCGCCGCCCATGCCGCGGGCCGCCTGGCGGAGGCGGTGGACTGGTTTCGGAAAGCCGTCGCTGCCGCGCCCGACGACCCGCGGGCACGGGCCAATCTCGGCGTGGCCCTCAAGGATGTCGGCCAGTTCGCCGAGAGCGAGGCCTGCTACCGGCAGGCGATCGCGCTGGCCCCCCGCTTCGCCGCAGCCCACAACAACCTCGGCATCCTGCTCGCCGACACGGGCCACGGCGAGCAGGCGTTTGCCTGCTTCGAAGAGGCCCTGCGGCTCGACCCGCGATTCCCCGACGCCCGCCACAACCGCGGCGCCGTGCTCGCCGACATGCACCGCCACGACGAGGCGATCCCGGACTTCCACGCGGCGATCGCCCTCCAAGGCGATGTGGCCGAATACCACAATTCGCTGGGCGCCTCGCTCGCCGTGCTTGGCCAGACCGACGCCGCCCTGGCCGCCTACGAACAGGCCCTCGCCTGCGATCCGGCCCATGCCTGGGCCCACTTCAACCGCTCGCAGGCCTGGATGCTGCGGGGCGACTGGGAGCGGGGGCTGGCCGAGTGGGAATGGCGGAAGAAGCTGCCGGCTGCCCCTCGCCGGCAGTGGGACCGGCCGGAGTGGCAGGGGCAGATGATGCCCGGCGCCACGCTGCTGGTGCATGCGGAGCAGGGGCTGGGCGACACGCTGCAGTTCATCCGGTTCGTGCGGGAGGCGCGGCAGATGGTGGGCCGCGTGGGCCGAGTTGTCATGGAGTGCCAGCGGCCGCTCGTGCCGCTCGTCTCGCGGTGCGAGTTCATCGACGGCGTGGTGGCGAAGGGCGACGAGCTGCTCGCTCACGACGTGCAGGTCTCGCTCTTGAGCCTGCCGCACGTGCTCGGCCTCGGCGGCGCGCAGCTGGCGGGAGCCGGGGCGTATCTCTCGGCCGATCCCGCGCTCGTGGCGAAGTGGCGGGCGTTTCTCGACGGGCTGCCGGGCAAGAAGATCGGGATCGCCTGGCAGGGCAATCCGAAATACAAGCGGGATCTCTTTCGCTCGGTGCCGCTGGCGGCGTTCGCCCCGCTGGCGGCGGTGCCGGGCATCACGCTCGTGAGCCTGCAACAGGGAGCGGGCGAGGCATGGCGGGCCGATCCGGCCACGCGGCCCGCATTTCCGGTCGTCGATCCAGGTCCGGAGGTCGATACGACGGCCGGTGCCTTCATGGATACGGCCGCGATCATGCGAGGGCTCGACCTCGTGATCAGCTCCGACACGTCGATCCCACATCTGGCCGGCGGGCTGGGCGTGCCCGTCTGGCTGGCCCTGGCGGCGAATCCGGATTTTCGGTGGCTCGACCGGGGCGACGCCTCGCCGTGGTATCCGGCGATGCGGGTCTTCCGGCAGCAGGCACCGGGGGATTGGGGCGGCGTATTCGCGGAAATGGCCGCGCAATTACGGGGCGGGCATCAATAAAAGCCCCGGGCGGGAGCCAGGGGATCCTTCCTCCCCACAAAGCCCCAGGCGGAAGTCAGGGGATCCTTCCTCCCCACAAAGCCCCAGGCGGAAGCCAGGGGATTCCCTGGCTCCCGCGGGGGGCTTCTTGAGTCGGCCTGCCCGCACACTCTTCCCAGACCGCAAAGTTGCATTGTCTGGGCCATGCGGTAGTCTGCCCCGCCTACGCAGTCGATAGGTAAGGAACCTTCGAATTGCCGTTTTGACCGAGAAGGCATATCCGCCTTCCGAGTTTGCACACCCGCAAACTCTTGTATCCGCCAAGGAGGCGTTGATTATGGTTTCGCTGTTCGATCGCGCCGGCTCGCTCGCCCGTGGTCTCCGTCGCAAGTCGGCCTCCAAGCGGAGCCGTCGTGACCAAGACCGCCGTCTTCGTACCGCGATCGATCAGCTCGAGAGCCGTCTGGCCCTCGCGATCACCACGCCCCTCGAGATCGGTGGCACCACCGTCGGCTCGTTCACCGACACCCCGACGGGCCCCGGCAACATCGGCGACTTCGTCACCGTGAGCATCGAGGGCACCCGCGGCACGGTGATCTTCAACGGCGGCAAGGGCGTCGCCGACGGCACCGACATCCAGACGATCGAGATCGTCGATGCGAGCCCCGACTTCCAGCTGACGTTCAACGGCGTCGTCCGCACGGC
>JBILVW010000058.1:0-10958 GCA_044370205.1 Pirellulales bacterium
TGCCGACCGACGCGATCGCCTGGACGGCTCCCGGCGGCGGGGAAGGAATGGCCGGCGCAGGCCGGGCGCGGCTGACGCGGTGCCTCGTCTGCCCGAGCCATGAGCTCTTCGCCCGCAAGGATTTTCCGCAGCGGCTGGGGGTGGGGATCGTCGTCGCGGGCCTCGCAGGGAGCTGCATCACGTGGGGCATGCGGCTGCTCGTGCCCACGTTCGCGATCCTGTTCGCCACGGCCCTCATCGACTTGCTGCTCTACCTGCTCATGCCCGAGTGCCTCACCTGCTACCGCTGCGGGGCCCGCTACCGCGGCGACGGCGTGACCGACGATCACGGCGGCTTCGACCTCGAGACGCACGAGAAGCACCGACAGGGGCAGGCCCGCGCCCGCGAGCTCGCGGCGACGCGGCCGGCCCAACGCGGACCCTGATCCCGAGGCGAGGCGACGCATGGATGCCGAGCGGAGTCGGATCGAAGAGGATCTCCGCGGCCTCGTGGCCGGCGAGGTGCTTTGCGACGCCCCGCGGCGGAGCCTCTATGCCTCCGACGGCAGCCTGTTCGAGGTGCAGCCGCTGGCCGTGGTGCGACCGCGGTCGGTGGACGACGTGGCGGCGACCGTGCGCTGGGCCGCAGCGCGGGGGATTCCCGTGCATGCCCGGGGCGCCGGTTCGAGCGTCTGCGGCGGGCCGCTCGGGCCCGGGATCGTGATCGACTGCTCCCGGTTCCTGCGACGCATCGTGCATACCGACCGCGAGGCCGGCACCGTGAGGGTGCAGCCGGGCGTGGTGCTCCTGCAACTCGAACGGCATCTGGCGAAGTTCGGCAGGACCTTCGGCCCCGATCCGTCAAGCAGCGCCGTCACCACCCTCGGCGGCATGATCGGCCGCAACGCGTCGGGCAGCAGGTTTCTGCGGCACGGCGCCGTCCGCGGGCGGATCGCCGCGGTGCAGGCGGTGCTCGCCGACGGCACGGTGGTGGAGCTGGTGCCGACGCCGCCGGATGCCACGGCCGACCGTGTCGGCGAGCTGGCCCGCGGTGTCGCGGCGACCGTCGAGAATTCCCGGGCGACGATCGCCCGCTTCCAGCCCGCGACCCGGCTCTCGCATGGCGGCTACGGACTCCACGATCTCCTGCATGACGGCCTGGTCGATCTGCCGCGGCTGATGTGCGGCGCGGAGGGCACGCTGGGAATCGTCACCGAGGCCACGCTGCGGACGGTGCCGGCCGACGCCGCGACGGCCGTCGGCCTGCTGCTCTTCGATTCACTCGAGAAGGCGGCCGAGGCGGCCGTGCGAATCCTGCCGCTGGGGCCGAGCGGCTGCGACCTCTTCGACAAGCGGCACCTCGCCCTCGCCCGCGGCGCCAAGCCGGCCTTCGACCTGCTCATTCCGCCGGTCGCGGAGGCGGGACTGCTCGTGGAATTCACGAGCGACGAGCCGCGGGAATGCAATGCTCGGCTCGACGACGCCTTCGCCACGGCGCAACGCGGGCGGCGGGCCTGTCTCGACTCGCGGCGGGCCGACGACCCGACCGACGCCGCCTTCTTCTGGGAGCTGTCGCGAAACGTGCTCTCGACGCTCGCCGGCGTGCGGGCCGTCGTGCGGCCGGTGCCGTTCATCGAAGACATCGTCGTGCCTCCCGCGGCGGTGCCCGATTTTCTGCGGCGGCTTCAGGACGTGCTCCGCGAGGCTCAGTTCACGGCGTTGATCTTCGGCCATGCCGGTCAGGGCCAGTTGCACGTGCGGCCACATGCCAACCCGCGGGATCCGGTCGAGCGGCTGCGGCTGGAATCGCTGGCCGAGTCGGTTTATGCGGAGGTGGTGGCCTTTGGGGGCACGATCGGGGGTGAACTCGGCCTCGGGCTTTCGCGGGCGCCGTTCTTTGCCCGAATGTTTCCCGAGCTGTCGGCGGTGTTCGGAGAGGTGAAACGGCTCTTCGATCCCGCCGACCTGCTCAATCCGGGCAGGTTTCCCATGCCGCGGGAGCAGCCGGTCGAGGTCGCCGCGGCGTTTCGTCCGTCGCTTGTCGTGCCGGCGGCCGCGGCGCCACTGCCGCTCCCGGTTCTGACCTGGAGCCCGGAGCGGCTCACAAGCGAGGTCGATGCCTGCAACGGCTGCGGCAGCTGCCGCACGCAGTGGGGGCCGGCGCGGATGTGCCCGCGGTTTCGCGAGAGTCCGTCCGAGGAGGCGTCGCCTCGGGCGAAGGCGACGCTGGCCGCAGCCGTGCTCTCCGGCCGGATCGAACCACGATTGCTCACGACCGATGCGGTCCAGGCGATCGCCGACACCTGCTTCAACTGTCATCAGTGCCGCCTCGACTGTGCCGCGGGCGTGGACATCCCGGCGCTCGTCATGGAGCTCAAGGCCGCGGCAGTCGCCGCCAACAGTCTTCCTCTCAGCCGCTGGCTGCTCGCCAGAATCGACATGCTCTCGGCCATCGGCGGATCCGTGCGGCCGTTGGCCAACTGGGCGCTGGCGAACCCGCAGGCCCGGTGGCTGCTCGAGAAGGCGACCGGCATCGCCCGTGGCCGCAAGCTGCCCCTGGTGAGTGGCAATCAGTTCATGCGCTGGGCGGCGAAGCGCGGGCTCACGAAACACTCCCGGCGCAGCGGGCCGCGGGTGCTCTATTTCCTCGACACCTACGCCCGTCGGCACGACCCGCTGCTCGCCCAGGCCTTCGTGGCGGTGCTCGAACGCAACGGCATCGGCGTGTTCATCGACCCCCGGCAGGTGGCCGCGGGGATGCCGCTGGTGTCGGAAGGGGATCTCGATGCCGCCCGCCGGCTCGCGCGGATCAACGTGCGGGTGCTGGCCGACGCCGTGCGGCTCGGCTACCGGATCGTCTGCACGGAGCCGGCTGCCGTCACCTGTCTCACGCACGACTACCCGCTCTTGATCGACGACGAGGATGTCGGCCGTGTGGCCGCCGCCACCTGTGAAGCGACGGCCTTCCTCTGGGAGCTGCACCGCGAAGGCAAGCTCCGGCTCGACTTCGAGCCGTTGCCGGCCCGGGTGCTCTACCACGCGCCCTGCCATTCGCGGTCGGCGAGCGGGGCGAGTCCGGCCGAGCACCTGTTGCGGCTCATTCCGGCCCTGAGCGTCCAGCCGGCCGACCGCGGCTGCTCCGGGATGGCGGGCACGTTCGGCCTCGCGCGGGAGCATTACCGGGCCAGCCTCCGGGCCGGCCTGGGGCTCGTTTCAGCGCTGCGCGGCGACGCGACGGCAGGCGCTACCGAGTGCGCCGCCTGCCGGATACAAATGGAGCAGGGCACGACCAAGCCCTCCGTGCATCCGATCAAACTGCTGGCAAAGGCCTATGGGCTGCTGCCGGGTCCCGCTCCGCACGGCCTCGACGGCCTGCTGACCGCCACGAGCGGCCGGCTGACGACGACCTGATCGGTGCCGGCAGGATTCCGAACCATAACGAACGAGGCGGTGTCATCGTGCAGCACGGTTCCCTTCACTCACCCAGCCAGCTTCGGCTCGCGCTGTTCGCCGGGCTCGCCGAATTGGCCGGCACCCGGTCGCTCGAGATTCCCTGGGCCGGCGGCAGCGTCGGTGATCTGCGGCGGGCCATCGAAGACGCCCGGCCGGCCGTCGCCGGCCTGCTCGAACGCAGTGCCGTCGCGATCGGTGGACGGTATGCCGATGACGACGTGCCGGTGCCCGTCGGTGCCGAGGTGGCGATCCTGCCGCCTGTGAGTGGAGGCTGATGACATGCAAAGACAAGAAATGGAAGCACGGATGCAACAGACTCACCGCGGTGAACGTGATCACGGCAGGCCTGAAGCCGATGGCGCCCTCGTGCGGCGGCCGATCGATTCGCAGCGGCTCTTGGCCGCCGTCGCCTCGCCCGAGGCCGGCGCCAACGTGCTGTTCCTCGGCACGGCCCGCGGCTTCACCAATGGTGTCGAGACGACGGGGCTGGAGTACGAGGCCCACGACTCGATGGCCACCGAGGCGCTCGAGCGACTCTGCACGGCCGCGGTCGATCGGTTCTCGCTGCTCGCCTGCGCGGTCGAGCATCGGCTGGGCCGCATCGCCATCGGCGAGGCCGCGGTGGGCATCGCGGCGAGCGCCCCGCATCGCCGCGCGGCCTTCGAGGCGGCATCCTGGCTGATGGAGCGGATCAAGCGGGAGGTGCCGATCTGGAAGTGCGAGGAGTGGGCCGATGGCCGCCGTGCCTGGGTGCACGCGGAGCCGGCCGCGGCGGCGAACGGAGGCGAGGCAGGGCATGAGCGGGGCGACGGTCCGGTCGATCCCGGTGCCCGTCGGTCCCGCGGGCGGAGGCGCCGCAGATGACCGCGGCGGGTCCGCTGCTCGATGCCTTCGGCCGCGTGCACACCGACCTGCGGATCAGCGTCACTGACCGGTGCAATCTCCGCTGCACCTACTGCATGCCGCTCGAGGTGACGTTCAAACCGCGGGAGGAGCTGCTCTCCTTCGAGGAGATCGCCCGGGTGGCGGGCGTGGCAGCCGATCTCGGCATCCGCACGATCCGACTCACCGGCGGCGAGCCGCTCGTGCGGCGTGACGTGCCGGAACTCGTGCGGCAGCTCGCGGCGATCGAGGGCATCGACGAGGTGGCCCTGACGACCAACGGCCTCCTGCTCGCCGAGCAGGCTGCGGCGCTCCGCGAAGCGGGGCTCGCCCGGCTCAATGTGAGCCTCGACTCCCTGAGCGAGGACGTGTTCGAGAAGCTCGCGCGGCGGCCGGGGCTCGACCGCGTGCTCGAGGGACTCGCCGTCGCGAAACGGGCCGGCTTCGATCCACGGCGTGACGTTGCCGCGATCCGAATCAACGCCGTGTCGATCCGTGGGCTCACCGAGGAGGAGATCGTGCCGCTGGCGGAGTTCTGCCGGCGGGAGGGGTTCCAGCTGCGGTTCATCGAGTTCATGCCGCTCGACGCCGAGGAGGGCTGGTCGAAGACCCAGGTGCTTTCGGGCCTTGAGGTCCGCGGGATCCTCGAACGCGAGATCGGTCCGCTGCGGTTAAGGGTCGGCGTCGATCCAGGGCAGCCGGCGATCGACTACGAGTGGGCCGATGGCGGCGGCCGCGTAGGCTTCATCGATCCGGTGACGCAGCCCTTCTGCAGCCGCTGTGATCGGCTGCGGCTCACAGCCGACGGCCAGTTTCGCAACTGCCTGTTCTCGACGACGGAGTGGGACGTGCGGAGCGTCGTTCGCGGTGGCGGCAGCGACGACGAGATCGGATCGCTCCTGCGGGCATGCGTGGCGGCCAAGAAGGCGGCCCACGGGATCGACACGCCCGACTTCGAACGGCCCGCGCGGGCGATGTATCAGATCGGGGGGTGATGATGTCTCAGACCGCTGCCCCTCGCCGCTACCTCGACAACGCGGCCACCACCTGGCCCAAGCCGCCGGCGGTGCTCGACGCGTGGCTGGCCGCCGCTCGCGACCTGGGGGCGACGGCCGGCCGTGCGGCCTACCGCGACGCCGTCGAGGCCGACGCGATCCGCAGCCGGGCACGCGGGGCCGTGGCCCGGCTCCTCGGCGGTGTCGATCCCCTGCGGGTGGCGCTGCCCGGCGGCTGCACGTTGGCGCTGAACCTCGCGATTCACGGCCTCCTGCGGTCGGGTGGGCATGCGATCGCCACCGCCGCCGATCACAACGCCACGCTCCGGCCGCTGCACTGGCTGGCGAGCCACGGCCTCATCGAATTGACGGTCGTGCCCTGCGACGCCGCCGGCCGCGTCGATCCCGCTGCGATCGCCGCCGCCTGGCGGGCCGATACGCGGCTGGTCGTGCTCTCCCATGCCTCGAACGTGACCGGTGCGGTGCAGCCGGTGCGGGCGATCGCCGACATCGCGCACGAGCGGAACGGCCTGCTGCTGCTCGATGCGGCTCAGTCGCTCGGACAACTGGCGTGCGATGTGGCAACGCTCGGCGCCGACGTGGTCGCCGCGGCCGGTCACAAGTGGCTGCTGGGCACAGCGGGCGTGGGCATCCTCTGGGCTCGCGCCGGCCTCGACATCGAGACGCTGGTGCAGGGGGGCACGGGGAGCGGGAGCGATTCCCTCGACATGCCCGAGGCCTTCACGGATCGCATGGAGGCAGGCACACCGGACGTGCCCGCCCTCGCGGCCCTGTCGGCCGGCATCCGGTGGCTGGAGGCGGAGTCGATCCTGACGGTGGGTGGCCGGTGCCGCGGGCTCGCCGCCGAATGTGCCTCACGGCTGGCCGCGATCCGGGGCGTGCGGGTGGTCGCCGTGCCGGACGGGCCGCCGATTGTGAGCTTTCTGGTCGAGGACTATGATCCGGCCGACGTTGCTGTGCTCGTGGAGCAAGTCGCGGGCGTGCAGGTGCGGTCGGGCCACCACTGTGCGGCGGCCATTCATCGGCATCTGGGCACGCAGGCGGGCGGCACGGTGCGGGCGAGTTTCGGGCCGTTCAACACGGCCGACGACGTGGACGCCCTCGTCGGGGCGATCGAGGCGATTACAGGAGGCCGATGAGCCATGGCGGGCATTCCGAAGGACGTGTGGTACGCGGGCGGGCTGCGGTTCAAGTGCACCCAGTGCGGCGACTGCTGCTCGGGGGCCGAGGGCTACGTCTGGGTGAACCAGGCCGAGATCGACGCGATGGCCTCGCGAAAGGGCATGACGCCGGCGGCCTTCGAGCGGGCCTACGTCAAGCAGGTCGGCGTGCGGCGGTCGCTCAAGGAGCGGCCCGGGGGCGACTGCGTGCTGCTCGACGAGCAGACGCGGAAGTGCACGGCCTACGACGAGCGGCCGAGGCAGTGCCGCACCTGGCCGTTCTGGGATTCGAATCTCCGCTCGCCGGAAGCCTGGGCGGAAGCCGCCGAGGCCTGCCCCGGTTGCAACAAGGGCAGCCTCGTGCCGCTCGAGACGATCGTCGAGCAGGCGAGCAAGATCCGGGTGTGAGCGGCCATTGCCGATCGGCCAAGCGGAGCGAGGCAGGATGCCGAGGCTCCGCGTGATTGCTCACCCACGGCCGCGAGGCTGGAGGCCTCGCTTTCAAGAGCCGACGGAGGTCGGCCAAGCGGAGCGAGGCAGGATGCCGAGGCTCCGCGTGATTGCTCACCCACGGCCGCGAGGCTGGAGGCCTCGCTTTCAAGAGCCGACGGAGGTCGGCCAAGCGGAGCGAGGCAGGATGCCGAGGCTCCGCGTGATTGCTCACCCACGGCCGCGAGGCTGGAGGCCTCGCTTTCAAGAGCCGACGGAGGTCGGCCAAGCGGAGCGAGGCAGGATGCCGAGGCTCCGCGTGATTACAGAATGCCGCCGTGCGTCCGCCACGGGGTCATGTGCGACGGCTGGTCGAGGAACCAGATCCGTTCCCACTCGTCGGTGATGGCCCGGAGGTCTTCCGACGTGTAGATGAGTTCCTGGGCGCGGCGGATCGGGTCGCCGGAGTACATCGGGATGAGGCAGCCCGTGCTCGTGGCGAGCACCGCGGCCGCACATGCGAACCAAACCGCCTTCCTCATCGCACGGTCCTCCTGACCTTTCACCGACTCACTCGGGAGCCGGGGATGTATCCGATCCTGCCCGCCGGAGCGAGGCGAAGTCATATTTTTTGAAACCGGTGGAGCCCACCCTGGCCCTCACCCGAACCAGCCACGGCCGCCCAGTTTCGCCAGCCTGCCGGCCAGCACTCTCAAGAGCCGTTTGTCGTCGTTCCGTGGTCGGTCGTGGGCTCATGTGGTGGGGTGGAGGGGGTGGAACCGGGAGCCTGCGACGGCCGTCGGTCGAGTTCCCTGACTCGTGCCTCCATCTCCTTTCCGGGCTTGAAGATCACCACACTCTTGGCCAGCACCGGCACCTGCTCCCCCGTGCGGGGGTTGCGGGCCATGCGGGCCTCCCGTCGCTTGATCTGAAACACGCCAAAATTCCGCAGTTCGACCCGCCCTTCCCGCACCAGCGACTCGATCAGGGCATCGAACGTCCGCTGCACCAGTTCGCGGGTGCGAAGCTGGGGAAGATCGAGCTGTTCCGCGATGGATTTGACGATGTCTTTCTTGGTCACGCCCGCGTCACTCCTCGACGCAAGGCTAGGCCTGGCAAGCACTAATGTCAACAAACGGCCTGGCGGGCCATCCTTGCACGTATTTGCCGTCCCAGACAGTATCGTCCGCACGACCGGAAAACTTGACCCGATCGGAACGGCCACTTTCGCTGGGAAACCAGGGTGGGCTACGGGAGACAGGCAGCCATTCGTACACTCGATCCCAACACCACCCAAGACAGGCTGCCGACCGCGAAAACCGCGGACGGAAGGCGAGGGGGTCGGTACAAGCTCGAGGAGCATTTGGACCGAGTCCTCGAGGTCCACCGCGACGAGACTTGTACCGCCCACTCGCCGGCGCCCCACCAGTCACCTGGCCCGCTCTCGCTAAGGCCCACCACGTTGACAACTCATCCCGCCTCACTGCCTTCCGACCTCTCCGTATCGCTCGGGCGGCTGCGACTCCCCAATCCGATCCTCGTCGCCTCGGGCACGTTCGGCTACGGCCGGGAGATGGTCGGCTTCGTCGATCTGCGACGCCTCGGGGGCATCGTGCCCAAGACGATCACGCCGCAGCCGCGGCAGGGCAACGTGCCCTGGCGGACGGTCGAGACGGCGGCCGGCCTGCTCAACTCGATCGGCCTCGACAACGACGGCGTGGATGCCTTCCTGGCGAAGCAGCTGCCCTGGCTGCTCGGCTGCGGGGCGCCGGTGATCGTGAGCATCGCCGGCGCGAACGTCGAGGAGTTCGTGGCCCTGGCGGCCCGGCTCGACGGCGTGGCGGGGATCGCGGCCCTCGAGCTGAACGTGTCGTGTCCTAACGTGAGCCACGGAGTGGATCTCGGCACCGATGCCGAGGCCTGTCGGGGCGTGGTGGCGGGAGTGCGGGGGGCGACCGGGTTGCCGGTGATCGCCAAGCTCACGCCCAACGTCGCGAGCATCGCCACGATCGCCCAGGCCGCCGCGGATGGCGGCGCCGATGCCGTCACGCTCATCAACACCTGCCAGGGGATGGCCGTCGATTGGCGGCGCCGCAGGCCGCTGCTCGGCAACGTCGTGGGAGGCCTGAGCGGGCCGGCGATCAAGCCGATCGCGCTGCGGTGCGTGCATCAGGTGCGGCAGGCGGTGGGCATTCCGATCATCGGCGTCGGCGGCATCATGACGATCGACGACTGCATGGAGTTCTTCGTCACCGGTGCCTCGGCCGTGCAGATCGGCACGGCGAGCTTCGCCGAGCCCGTCGTGTCGGCCCGGCTGCTCGACGAACTCCCCGTGGCCCTTGCCGAGCTCGCTGCCGTTCGGCTGGCCGACGTGGTCGGCACGCTCACGCTGCCGAATCGCACCGCTGCCTGCCCGCCATCGCACGCTGCGGGCGACGCCCGCGAGAAGGAAGCCCATGAAGACTGACGCTGCCGCCATGCCGCCTGCGCCGCGGACCACCCGAGCCCTCTCCGGGATCCAGCCGACCGGCCGGTTCCACTGGGGCAACTATTTCGGTGCCATCCGGCAGTACATCGACCTGCAGCCGGGCGGCGGCCATGCCGCAGCCGACGAGGCCTACTACTTCATCGCCGATCTCCATGCGCTCACGACCGTTCGGGAGCCCGCCCGGCTCCGCCGGCTCGTGCATGACGCGGCCGTCGATCTCGTGGCGCTCGGCCTCGATCCTGAGCGTGCCGTGCTGTTCGTGCAGTCGGACGTGCCGGAGGTGACGGAGCTCACCTGGCTGCTCATGACCGTTTGTCCGATGGGGCTGCTGGAGCGGTGCCATGCCTACAAGGACAAGAAGACCCGCGGCCTGCCGGCCGATGCGGGGCTCTTCACCTACCCGGTGTTGATGAGCGCCGACATCCTCGCCTACGACGCCACCGTCGTGCCGGTCGGAGAGGATCAGGTGCAGCACATCGAGGTCTGCCGCGACCTGGCCGGCACGTTCAACCATCTCTATGGCGACGTGTTCACGCTGCCGAAGCCGCGGCTCGTGGAGGGGGGAGCGCGGGTGCCCGGCACCGACGGCCAGAAGATGAGCAAGAGCTACGAGAACACGATCGACGTGTTCGAGGAACCGGCCGCCCAGAAGAAAAAGATCATGCGGATCACGACCGACTCCCGCCCCATGGAGGAGCCGAAGGATCCTGACGGCGACCACCTCTTCGCGCTCTACTCGCTGATGGCATCGGCCGAGGAGCGGCAGGCGATGGCCGATCTCTACCGGCGGGGCGGCTTCGGCTACGGCGAGGTGAAGAAGGCGCTCGTCGAGGTGGCGACGCGGTTCTTCGCCGAGGCCCGGGCGCGGCGGCAGGCGATCGAGGCCGATCCTGGCCGGATCGAGGCGATCCTGGCAGCCGGGGCGGCGAAGGCCCGGGCCAAGGCCCGCGATGTGCTCGAGCGGGCGCGGGCGGCCTGCGGCCTGTCTCGGGGCATGCCCCGCCATGGAGGCGGGCGATGAACGTCCTCGGCATCGGCACCGACATCACGGAGTGCCTGCGGATCGCCCAGATGATCGAGCGGCACGGCGAGCTGTTCGTGGGGCGTGTCTACACGCCGCTGGAGATCGAATACTGCCGCAGCCGGCGGATGGCGACGCAGCACTTCGCCGGCCGCTGGGCGGCGAAGGAGGCGGTGCTCAAGGCGCTCGGCACCGGCTGGCGGCGGGGCATCAGCTGGCGGGACATCGAGATCCGCAACAACGCCGGCGGCCGTCCGCATGCGTTCCTCAAGGGGGGCACGCAGGAGATCGCCGAGCGGATGGGCATCCGCTGCATCCTCGTGAGCATCTCCCACTGCCGCTCGCACGCGACGGCCTACGCCGTGGCGCTCGACGAAACGCCGACCACGTTCGGCGGCGAACCGCCCGTGTGAGGTCGTTCAGGCCTCGAACTGCGGGAGCTCGGCGACGCCCCCTTCGATCAACAGCGTGGAGAGCGGCGTGCCGTCCTGCACGGGCGTGACGCCGTCGCGGCGGGTGAGGTGGAGCTT
>JBILVW010000392.1:0-3050 GCA_044370205.1 Pirellulales bacterium
GGCTTCACTCAGCGCGAGTGCCCGGGCAAGCGCTGCCACGGTGAGCGCAGACGCCGATCCCCAGGTTCCGCCCACCGTGCCGCCATGCCCCGCACGGAGGCTGGCGATCACGTCGGCGAACCCGCGGTGCGATTCGAGCGTGGCGGGCAGGCCATGCAGCCGCCCGCGGTCCGGCGAGGCGTGTTTGGCCACGCCGCTGTTTTACACGATCGCCGCGCTGGCGGCTGCGGCTCCGCAGCCGGCCGGCAGGAGGCGGTCAGCCTTCCAGCGGCCGGATCACCGGCGGCTCGTCCTGGGCCTGCGTGAGCCGGACGCGCGTGAGCACCTCGCCCGGCGCTTGGAGTGGCGTCACGATCACCTCGGTGGCCGAGATCGTGAACAGCGTCTCGCCGATCCTCACGCTGCGGAGCACCGGATCCGCACTGGCCACCTCACCGAGCTTCTCCAGGGCATCCGTGCCGACGTCGATGCGAAACACGGACAGCCCGCTCGACCGACTATTCCAGTCGCCCTGCTCCACCGGCAGCGCGAGGATGCCCTGCGAGGCGAAGGAGCCGACGGCCTTGTGATCCCAGAGGGCGGGCGACCACGACTGCCAGCCGTCGCCCGCGAACGTATAGGTGGCGGTGCGCCGGGGCGCCGCCGGGTCGCCGACGTCGAAGAGCGACAGCTGCAGCCCCTTCACCCGACCGGTGTCCGCATCGACGTCGCGGCCGATTCCGAGGATGTGCGACGCGTCGAGCGGCTGCAGGATCGACGAGTAGCCGGGGATCTTCAGTTCGCCCGCCACCCGCGGCGCCGCAGGATCGGCCAGGTCGATGACGAACAGCGGATCGATCTGCCGGAAGGTGCAGACATACCCCACGTCGCCGACGAACCGCACGGAATAGATCTGCTCGCCGGCGGCGAGGTTCGTCACGCTGCCCACCACGCCGAGATTGCCCGCCGACTCGGCGAGCACGAACACGCCGTTGGAGGAGCCGGTCTGATTCCAGCTCGTCGTGGCGATCCTCAGCAGGCCGTCGTGCTCGTCGAGCGACATCTGGTTGAGCGTCGTGCCCGGCACTGCGCCCATGGCCGTCAGCGGCAGGGCCGGATTCGAGACGTCGAACTTGTAGACGTTGGTCGTGACCGCCGAGTCCGTGCCATCCCACCAGGCGCCCCAGTGCGAGGCGGCCACGTAGAGGCTCGAGGTGGTGGCATAGACGGTGCCGGACACGCCGGCCACGCTGGTCACCGCGTCGAATCCGGGCGTGTCGTCGTCGACCGTGAAGGCGGTGAGCGACAGCATCGAGGCGTCGGCCGTCGGGTCGCGGGGCACGTGGGTGCTGCCCGGCACGACGAGCGTTCCCTTCGCGACGACGCCCGCGGCCGTCGTGACCTCGTACTTCGGCAGCGGCCCGGCGGCCCAGGCCGTCTCCAGCCTCGCGCGGTAAGCGGCGGCGTCTTCGTAGGTGCCGGAGGGAGTGGGCCAGATCCAGCACGCCAGGGCTGTCGTCGCGAAGCCCGCCCCGTCGGTCGTGGCGTCGATCACAGGTGGGGCGACCGCCGCCGCACCGTCTGCGGCGTCGGGCAGAATCGCCGGGGCGGGCACGTCGATGCCGTCGCGGGTGACCACGAGCACGCGGCCATCCACGGCCCGGGCGTCGAGGAAGAAGCCGTCGAGCGAGGTGGTTTCCACGACGGTCGGATTGGCGGCATCGGCCACGTCGACCACGCTCACGGTGACTCGTGCCTGCCAGGAGCCTTGATACGGCAGGATCCGCGCCGCGAATCCCGACGCGGCCTCCTGGGGCGCGAAGAACCACTCGCCTTGCTCGCCGATCACGGTCAGCCTCGTGCCGTGCAGGAACAGCGCCCGCTCCTGGCCGGGGAGGTCGAGGTGCGACACGAGGCTCGCCGCCGCGGGCGACTTGACCGCCACGATGTCGACACCGCCGCCGCCGAGCGCATAGATGTGCGTGCCGTCGGTCTTGACGAGGTCGCCCTCGTCCACGCCGGCCACCTGGTTGTTGGTGCCGTCGAAGTCGGGCCGCGGCTGCTGCGTGGCGATGGCGAGCCCGGTTGCGGTGCTCCCTGCGAGCGCGACCACGCGGCCGTCCGTTCCGGGTGGGTAGCCCCAGCCGGAACGCTGCCCGAGCTGGCCGCCCCACTGGGCGAAGGCGGCCGCCACATACCAGTCCGCGAGCGCCGCGGCATTCACGGCCGGCGCGAGCGGGTTGGTGCTCTCGTCGCCGATGAGGCGTTCGCCCCGCCCCATCCGCATGCGGTCACGGCTGGCATCACCGTTGAACAGATCGATGCCGGCTCCGCCCACCAGCGAGTTGCGACCGCCGCCGCCCCGGATCACGTCCGCGCCGGCATCCCCGTAGAGGAGGTCGTCGCCTGCCGAACCGGCGAGCGAATCGTCGTCCGCGCCCCCCCACATCCGGTCGTTGCCGTCGCCGCCGACGAGCGTGTCGCGGCCCTTGCCACCCCGGATGATGTCGGCCGCTTCGCCCCCCGTGATCGAGTCGTCGCCGACTCCGCCATCGATCACGGACGTGATCGCCGTGTTGCCGGGAATGCTGATGCTGACCGTGTCGTTCCCACGCCCCGCGCGGATCCGGATCGTGCGGACGCCGTCCTCCGGCCGCGTCGAAACGACCCTGCCGTTGACCGTGGCCCGCAGCTGACCGCCGACATCCGGATCCCGCTCGACCACGATCACGTCGTCCGGCTGGGACGACTCCGTGTCGCCGACGATGGTCCACGTCCGCGACAGGAGCGGATTCCCGCTCAGCACCATCCGAGGCTCGAGCGGTTCGCCGCCGGAGACGCGGGTTTCACGGCGTGGAACGAGGGCACGACGGTTGCGAAAACCCGGCATCAGAAGTGCTCCGAAAACGAAAAGCGGGGCCGATCGCCCGGCGGGAGGGCACCCCCTCCTCGGGGCCAAGGCTAGGCTCCTGCCGCCGCCCCTGCAACCCGTTCACTCGTCGTGTATGTTTGAGAGTCCCACCCATACCCTCCAGGAGCCCCTCCCCATGGCCACCGCCTCCCGCCCGAAA
>JBILVW010000393.1:0-3047 GCA_044370205.1 Pirellulales bacterium
CGCCCGGTGCGATGTCGGGCTCGTGCTCGTGAAGCCCGAGTCGTGCGTGGCCGTGCCCTACAAAGCCTGCGACTATGCGGCCGCCGGGCTGGCACTCGTGAATTCGCTGCCTGGTGAACTGCAACAGCTCATCGACGATCATCGCGCGGGCATCGCCTCGACCGCCGGCGACGCGGCTTCGCTTGCCGCCGCCATCCGCCGGCTCGCGGCCGACCGCTCGCTAGTCGCGACGATGCGGCAAGGCTCGAGGCGCCTCGCCGCCGCCGAGTTTGACCGCAGCCACACGTTTCCGCGGTTTGCGGAGTGGATCGAGGCGGTGCACGCAGGCGGCGCTGGCTGACGATCGCGTTGCCCCAGAAAGCCCCCTGCGGAAGCAGGGGGATCCCGACGCGGAAGCGTCGGCAACGTCGCATACAAGCGCGACCCGTCCGCGGTTCCCGCCGCGGGATCCCGTCGCTTGCGCTTAGGGCTTGTATGAAGCCGGCGGCCCGCATGCCCGCCACCTCAACGCAGCCATCGGCATTGACACGAAAATACACATGCGTACACTTATGGCGTGGTGTTAAAAGTCAGCCCGCACGGGAGATCCAAGCCATGGTTGAGATGGTGGTAAATGCCGATCAGGCAAAACTGCTTACGGAAGCTCGAGAGAGTGTCGAGATCATCGACGCCCAAGGAAATCGTCTTGGATTCTTCGCCCGGCGTTTTTCCGACAGTGAAGTCGCGATTGCCCTAGCACGGGCTGCCGAGTGCACACAGGGCAACTCGACACGCAAGGTACTCGAGCGGCTCAAGTCGCGGGAGACTTGATGGCTCGTTACACAGTCACTTGGCACGGCCAGGCGGAACAAGATCTTGCTGACATATGGCTTTCTTCATCAGATCGCGAGGGCATTACCGCTGCGGTGGAGGCGATCGACTTAGCGCTGGCCACCGCTGCGGATTCTCGAGCACCGAATCGCTGATTTGGAACAGCGGCACCCGGTCGTTGAAAACGGCTTCACGAAGGCGAGCGTTCGCAAGCTGATCGCGATCATCAACGCGGACCTGGCAGCCTACGAAGCCCGAGAAGACACTCGGCTCGCAACCCGCGGCTGATTGCCCGGCCTCGAAGTGCGGCCTCGTCTCCGGTCACGGCGTGACCGGGCTACCGTAGGCCCGTTACTCCGTGACGGGCACAGCCCGTTGCGGAGCAACGGGCCTACGGGGGGGCAACGGGCCTACGGCTTGCAGCGGGCGAAGCGACCCACTACACTGTACGCCCGTACCTGTTTTTCACGCCACCACCGCTTGGACTTTTTGAGGCACTCGAGTGATTGAATTCGACAGCGAACTTGAGTCGTTCGTACAGCATGAAGTCGAGAGCGGCCATTATTCGAGCCGTGAGGCTCTGCTCTCACATGCAGTCAGGCTGCTCCAGCGGGATAGAGACGAGGCTGTGAGCGGAATCCTGGTCGGCCTGGAAGACGCAGAAGCCGCCCGCCTGCAACCGCTTGGGGAAGCGATCGCAGACATACGGGATGCCGGCCACGAACGATTGTCATCGGGCAAGTAATGCGCTATCGCGTTCTGGTCACGGCTCAAGCAAAAACAAATCTTCGCGACTATTACGTTCGGGCCGCTGAAGTGGCGCCCGTGACAGCCGACCGCTGGCTCGCGCGTTTTGAATCGGCCCTACAAAGCCTTGCTGATTATCCCGAGCGATGCGGACTCGCTCCGGAGAATGATCTTGTCACGCCCACAATTCGCCAACTGCTCTTCGGCCGTACATCGAGTGTTTTTCGCGTTCTTTTCACGGTCATCGGCGACGAGGTGCGCATCCTCCACATCCGCCGTGGTGTGATGACGAACGCAGATGCTGCGGATTTGTTTGGGGAATGAGACTCCCATACAAGCCCCCAGGCGCAAGCCGGGGGATCCCGACGCGGAAGCGTCGGCAAGGTTGTATGCCAGCGCGAGCCGTTCGCGGCTTGCGCCGCGGGATCGCGTCGCTCGCGCTCAGGGCTTGTATGCAGATCCCGTCGCTTGCGCTTAGGGCTTGTATGCAGATCCCGTCGCTTGCGCTTAGGGCTTGTATGAAGATCCCGTCGCTTGCGCTCAGGGCTTGTATGCGCGATA
Organism: Pirellulales bacterium; assembly: GCA_044370205.1. Taxonomy (GTDB): domain Bacteria; phylum Planctomycetota; class Planctomycetia; order Pirellulales; family UBA1268; genus QWPN01. The sequence goes on from JBILVW010000393.1 coordinate 2,119, forward strand.
GGGCTACGCGAGGTAGGCGCCGAGGACGACAAGCGCCAGCGGCCGCGACCAGTGGATCGTGTCGGGCTTCGCCTGAAACTCGTCCCACACCCGCCGCACTTCCTGGCCGTCGAGACACGGCAACTCCTCCACCGCGGCGATCGCCGCCTCGCACTGCTCCCGCACGCTGTGCCGCATCCATGAGCCGATCGGCAGCGTGAAGCCTGTCTTCGGGCGATTCGCGACCTCCTCAGGCAAGACGCTCTGGCAGGCCTCCCGCAGCAGCGCCTTCGGCGGGCCCCCTGAAGGCTGCTTGAGCCCGCCCGGCAGCGCCGACACGTAGTTCACCAGCGGCATGTCGAGGAACGGCACCCGCACCTCCAGTGCGTGCTGCATGCTGTTGGCGTCGGTGTCGCGGAGGAGCGTGTCGCCCATGTAGTGGGCGAGCTCCAGCCGCGAGACGGTGTTGAAGGCGTCGCCATTCGTGGAGGGCTCGAGGCGGGCCGGGCCCGGCCGCTCGAGATAGTCGGCCGCGAGGCCCACGCCGTCAGCGGGGAGTCGCAGGGCCGCCAGCCGGCGATCTGAGAGCGTGCGTCGCATCGCTCGCGTGATGCTTGCCACCGAGCCGTCGGAGGCCACGAGGTCGGCCAGCTTCTCGAAGGCGCCCGTGCGGCCGTTGAGCGTGCCCAGCTGGGCGATCAGACCCGACCGCATGTGGGGCGGCACAACCTTGAACGACCGCACGAGCTGCGACCACCGCGGGGCCCGCCGGAAGCTCGGATAGCCGCCGAACAGCTCGTCGGCCCCGAGGCCGGAGAGGCCCACGATCACGCCCTCCTGGGCCAGCCGGCGGCTCACGATCCGGGTGTTGAAGCCGTCGATACTCGGCGAGTCGAGCGTGGTGAGCCAATCGCGCCAGACCCCCGGCAACGTGGCGGGATCCACGTCGA
>JBILVW010000394.1:0-3040 GCA_044370205.1 Pirellulales bacterium
CGGCGTGGCCCACCAGGCGGAGCCATCCGCCCAGGCGGCGATCTTCGCCGGCCTCGACCGCATCGATCCGCAGGCTCTCGACGTGGCGGGAAAGATCGATCTCGCCCGTGCCTACGAGCTCGCGCTCGTGCGGCTCGGCGAGCCGGCTGCCGAGGTGAAGGCCCGGATCGCATCGCGGTTCGCTCCGCTTTTCCCCTCGGGCTCGTTCGACCTCGACCGCGAACTGTCGAGCCTGCTCGTCGCCGTGCGGGACCCAGGCATCGTCTCGAAGCTCGTCGGCATGCTGGCGGCGCCGACCTCGTCGGCCGGTGCCACGAACTTGGCCCCGAACGAGGACGACCTGCGGCGGCTCATCGACCGCAACGCGGGCTACGGAAGTTCGGTGAGGGCTTCGCTCGAGAAGCGTTCCGACCTGCTTCAAATCCACTATGCATACGCGCTTCGTACGGTCACTGAGAAGGACGCCTGGACGATCGCCGATCGCAAGGGCTACTACGAATGGTTCGGCCGGGCCCGCGAGTGGGCCGGCGGCAACAGCTTCCGCAAGTTTCTCCTGAACATGGAGAACGAGAGCCTGGCTGGCATGACCGAAACCGAGAAGCTGGCGCTCGAGACCCTCGGCGCTCGGAAGCCCTACACGCCGCCGCCGCTGCCCAAGCCGGAGGGCCCGGGCAAGCCGTGGACGTTCGAGGAGGTGATGGCCGCTGCCGACAAGGGGCTGGCGTCGGGCCGCGACTTCGAGCACGGCCAGCGGACGTTCGCCGCGGCCAGGTGCGTGGTCTGCCATCGGTTTGGCGACGACGGCGGGGCGACGGGGCCCGACCTCACCCAGGCCGCCGGCCGGTTTCAGGTGAAGGACATGGTCGAGGCGATCGTGCACCCGAGCAAGGTCGTCTCCGATCAATACAAGGCGAGCATCGTGCAGACGGCCGACGGCAAGGTGCACATGGGGAGAATCGTGGCGGAGACGCCCGACCAGATCACGATCGTGACCGATCCCGAGAACGCGACGAAGTTCGTGCAGGTGCCGCGATCCGACATCGAGGAGATCCTGCCCTCGACCGAGTCGCTCATGCCCAAGGGGCTGCTCGATCAGTTGAGCGAGTCCGAGGTGCTCGACCTCGTCGCCTACACGCTCTCGCGCGGAAACAAGAACGATGCGCGGTTCAAGAAGCAGTGATTCGTACGACGGTAGCCGGAATCGGCTGAAGCTCGAGGAGCATTTGGACCGAGTCCTCGAGGTCCATCGCGACAATCCGAAGGACCGCGGAGCGGCGACTTCTGCCGTTCCGGCGGTGCCCCAGGAGAAGGCCCGTACTGCCCCGCCGCGACTATCTCAAGAGCCTCGCCGCCGCCGCGACGACCACCCTCGCCCTGCCCGAGCCGCGGAATCCGGTGATGCCGGCGTTCGTGAACATCGGCCAGCGGCTCGAAGGCATCGGCGAAAACGAGGAGATCAAGGCCTTCACGACGGCCGGCGGTATGTCGAGGTGACGACCGAGTACATCCCGTTCGTCCACTGGGACACCCACGACAATGGCCACGACACGGTCGCCAAGCTCCATAAGGAGATCGACCGCCCGATCGCCACGCTGATTCGTGATCTGGAGTCCCGCGGCCTGCTCGACCGCACGCTCGTGGTGATCGCGAGCGAGTTCAGCCGCGACATGATCATCGAGGGCAGGCCCGGCGGGGCCGACGCGGGCGACCAGGCGAGTTCGCCCAAGGATTTTTTGCAGAAGCCCAACCACTACGGCCAGCACCGGCACTTCACCGGCGGCTCGACCGTCGTGATGTTCGGCGGCGGCATGCAGCGGGGCCTCGTCTACGGCACGACGGCCGACGAGCGGCCCTGCCTGGCGGTCGAGAATCCGGTGACGATCACCGATCTCCACGCCACGCTCTTCACGGCGATGGGAATCAGCCCGAAAACGGTCTACGAGATCGAGGGGCGACCCTTTTATGCCACCGAGGATGGCAAGGGCAAGCCGGTCGAAGCTGTGTTCGCCTGAGGGGCGGCGAGCGGTTCCGGGATGATTCATGAAAGCTTCCGCAGGCTCTCGCCAGGGGCGAAGTGGTGTCCTACGCTCCCGGCGACTGCCGGGGGTGTTTCCCCACTCGGATGCCGCCATGTTCCTCCGTCGAATCATTCGCCACGCCGTGGGTATCGCGTTTGTGCTTGGCGGGGCATGCGAGGCGGCTGAGACGTCGCACCGTAGGTGCAGACTGGCAGTCTCCACACGGCTGCTCCGTTACGCCCGGTAGCCCTTCGGGCTGCGGCCGACCCAGCGTTTGAAGGCCCGTGAAAAGACCGAGGCGTTCTCGAAGCCCACCTGCAGGGCGATCGACTCGACCTTGTCCTGGGTGCTCGTGAGGAGTTGCTGGGCCTGCTCGATCCGCAGCGAGGCGAGATGCTGCATCGGGCTGCGGCCCAGGTCGCGGAGGCAGACGCGACGAAACTGCTCCTTGCTCACGCCATACTTGGCTGCGAGTGCTTCGAGCGTCCAGTTGAAGCCGAGATCGTGCGCCACCTGGTCCCACACGCCCCACAGCCGGTCGTCCACTCGCCAGGGCTGGGCGATGCGGCGGGCCTCGCCGTGGGCCAGTTCGAGCCAGTGGTGCACGAGTTTCGCATCCTTCGCGCCGCTCCATTCGGCCCGCAGTCCCGAGATGATCCGCCAGAGTGTGTCGGCATCCCACCGCACCCGGACGGGCGAGGCGGCTGAGACGAGCGGCCGCACGTGTTCCGGCTCTTCGTAGCGGATCCAGGCGAAGTGCCAGTGGGAGCCACGCACGGCGTGGAACGCGTTGAGCACCCGCGGCGGCGCCAGGCAGGCCACCCCCTTCTCGCTCGACTGCCAGCGACCGTCGAGCAGGATCTGCCCTCGGCCCGCGTGGCAGACCATCACGAAGCTGCCGCCCGGCCGGAGCCGCACACGGCGATAGGGCACGGCCGCCTCCGTCATGCCGAGGTGCCTGATCCGGTGGGTGGCAAGGTCCGGACAGTCAGAGGAGTTGAGAGACCAATGCCTGGTGCCCC
>JBILVW010000164.1:0-6444 GCA_044370205.1 Pirellulales bacterium
CCGGCGAGCGTTTGGAACCGGGCGATCGCGAGAGCCCACGGCAGGAACTCTCGCGTGGCATCGAATTCCTCCGCCTTCTTCAGCAGCACCAGGTTCGTCTCTTGGAGGATGTCGTCGGCATCAGCCGGATTCCATACCAGCGAGAAGATGAAGGCGTGCAGTTTCCGCTGGTGCTTGGTCAGGAGGGCGACGAAGTCATCCGAGGCTGGCATGGCAGTCGGCACTCGGGGCCGGGCGAGGGAGGGGGGGCGGTTTTACATTACCTTCTATGGAATTTTAGCGCGGCAAGCGGAAATTCCGCGAAAACGCCCCGCGGCGGCGGAATAGGGCCCGTTGGGGCTAAAGAATGGTGTCAGGGCCGACACACCATTGACTCGCATGCGATGAAATCACCTCCGCCCGTTCGTTTCCTGGATGCCAATGTGCTGCGATCCATCGCCGGGATCGAGCTCAAGGCCCGTCTCTTGGTGGAGGGTATGTATGCCTCCCGCCACCGCTCTCCGGATTACGGCTACAGCGTGGAGTTCGTCGATCACCGCGAATACACACGGGGCGACGAATTGCGGGCGATCGACTGGAAGATGCTCGCCCGCACGGAGCGGTATTACGTGAAGCGGTTCGAGATGGAATCGAACATGAACGTCGTCTGCCTGCTCGACACGAGCGGCAGCATGGGCTACGTGCCGCAGGAGAAGAGCCGGCTCTCCAAGCTGGAATATGGTTCGTATCTTGCCGCGGCCCTGAGCCACCTCGCCACGCACCAGCAGGATTCTCCCGGGCTCGTCACGTTCGACACCGACATGCGGGATTTTCTGCCCCCCAAGCAGGGCAAGCGGCACCTGTTCACGATCCTGTCCAGGCTCGAGCAACTCGCCTGCAAGGGGGAGAGCGATCTCGGTCCCACGCTCAAGATGATCGGCCAGCGGCTCAGTCGCCGCGGCGTGATCGTGCTGATCAGCGACTGCCACAGCGCGGTTGAATCCGCGATCGACGGCATTCGCCATCTCCTCGCCCGGCGGCACGAGCTCGTCGTCTTCCACCTGCTCGACGCCGATGAGGTCAACTTCCCGTTCCAGTCGCTCGCCAGCTTCCGCGACCTGGAAACCGGCGGCCAACTCATGACCGATCCGCTCCGGCTGCGCACGAAGTATCTGGAGCGGCTGGAGAAATTCCGCGAAGCGATCAAGGGGGGCTGCGCCTCGGCCGGGGCCGACTACCGGTTCATCGACACTTCCGAGCCAATTGAGACCGTGCTGCGCGACTACCTCCTCTTCCGCCGACAGCGGTCCCGCTGATCGCCACGCCCCGCCCCCCGACCCCCGCCCCACATCCCGCCGCCACCGAGATGAACTTCCTCTTCCCAACGATGCTGGCCGGACTGATCGGGATGGGCATCCCGATCGCCTTGCACCTCATCGCGAGGCAAAAGTTCCAGATCCGCGACTTTCCCACCCTGCGGCTGCTGACCCGGGACGAGCGGACCAACGTCTTCGCGATGAAATTGATCGACCCGCTGCAGCTCCTGCTGCGACTGCTGCTGCTTCTGCTCGTGGTGCTGGCGATGGCCCGTCTGTTTTCCGGGGCGGGCTCCGCTCCGGCCCCGCGGAATCTCGTGGTCGTGATCGACGCCTCGGCGAGCATGAGCCAAGCCGTCAAGAAAGCCGGCGGGGATGCCCAGACGCCGATGATTGACCTCGCCGTTGCCCGGGCCCGGCAACTCCTGGGCGAAATCAAGCCGCCCGGCCAGACGGCGGTGGTCGTCGCCGCGGAAACGACCCGCGTTCTCGCCCGGCTCGAGCCCGGGCACGAGGCCGCCCTCGCGAGCCTGCCCGAGGCAGGGCCGGACAAGCTCCGGGCCACCGACGGATCAGGGGAGGGATTGATCAACGCGATCGGGACAGCGGCGAACCTGGTCCGAGGTCGCCGGGAGGTGAAGTCGCAGATCGTCGTACTCACCGACCTGCGGTCGACGGCATTCGCGACGCGGAACCAGAAGGACCTCGAAAAGCTCCTCCGGGCCCGCTCCGACCTGGGCGGGAAGCTCGACGTGGTCTTCGTCGATCTGGCGGAGGGGGCCGCGGACAACCTCGCCGTCACCGAGGCGCGGGTGCGCGGCGGCAGGGTCAAGGTGGGCGACGATGCCCACGTGCTCGCCACGCTGCGAAACACCGGCACCACGCAGCGGACCGCGAAGTTGCAACTCGCTGTCGGTGGCCAGCCCGATCCGAACGTCGCCGCGTTGACGCTCGAGCCGGGCGAAGAGGCGATCGTCGACCTGACAACGCCGGTGAACCGTGCCGTGCGGACCGTCGCGGACGTGCGGATCAAGGAGCCGGACGCGCTCGTGGCCGACGACGTTTCGAGCGCGCCGCTCAACGTCGCGGAAAGCCGCCGCGTGCTCGTCGTCAACGGCGGCAGCCAGGCGGCGGCACCGGAGCGGATCCCGGCGGGCCTCGGGGCGGCCGCGACGGAGGCCGAGGCGCCGGAGGCGGCCGCTGTCGACGGTGCGACGATCCTGCGGTTCGTGCTGAATCCGGGCCGCGAACTGGGGCGGGCGACGGGCACCGGCATCGACACCACCGTGGTAACGCCCGATGCGCTCGTGAGCCAGACCCTCAGCAAGTTTTCGTTCGTCGTGCTCTACGACGTCTCCAGCCTGCCCGCCCAGGCCATGGAGGACATCCGCACGTTCGTTCGCGACGGCCGGTCGCTGCTGATCGTCTGCTCCGCCGGCTGCAGCCCCCTCAAGTTCAACCGCGGCTTCTTCAGTGCCGACCCGCAAAACCCGGGGCTCTCGCCCGCACAGCTCGGGAACGATCGGGAGCTGTCGCCCGCCGTCTCCCCCGTGATGCCACGCTCCCCGCATCCCTGGCTGGCTCCCTGGCGGGATCCGCTGCAGGGGGATCTGGCCTCCATCCAGTTCACGAAGATCCGGGAACTGCCTGCGGTCAGCGAGGCGGCATCGGTCGTGCTCGAGACGACGGACGGTCGGCCGCTCGCCGTCGAGATGCCGCTCGGCCGGGGCCGCGTCATGCTGCTCGCCTTCGGTTTCGAGCTCGATCGCGGCAACATCGCCCGCACGCGGCTGTTTCCCGCGCTCATGTGGCGGCTGGTCGATTTCCTCACCGGCCAACTCCGCATCCCGCCTCCCGACAGCCTCGTCGCGCTGCAGCCGGCCGTGCTCGACGTGTCGGAGCCCGGCTTTGCATTCGCCACGGAACTGGAACTCACCCGTCCCGAAGGCGATCCGGTGCGGCTGCCGGTGACTGAGCGGCAGACCGTCCTCGTCCCGGCGTTGCCGGCCGGCAACTACCAGGTGCACAAGCCGCGCGTGGCGAACGCGGCGGCCGGTTACACCCGAAACCTCGTCGTCCACCTCGATTCCCGCGAGAGCGACATGGGCCGCGTCGATTCCGGACAGCTGGCCGAGTGGCTTGGCGGCCCGGTCGAGGTCATCGCCCCGGCCGACACCGCCGCGTTGGCTCCGAGAGGGAGCGAATTCTGGAAGCTCCTGGTCTGGGCGCTCGCCGCCGCCTACGTGGTCGAGGCCGTCGTCGGCCATCTGCAAACCGCTCGTCGGGAGAGGCTCCGCGCCGCGGAGGCGCAGGCATGACGCCGATCTATTGGCTCCTCGGCATCGACCGGGCCGGATCGATCGCACGCACTGGCGAGTGGTCGTGGCGGGCCGTCTCGCCGTTGCCCCTCTGGGCGATCATCCTGCTCGCCGCCGTCGGCCTGGCCCTGGCGGCGATCAACTTCTCGCGGCAGGCGGTCATGACGGCGAGTATGCGGGCGATCCTCGCCCTGCTGCGGGTCGTCGGGTTCGCCTTGATCGTGCTCATGCTCTGCCAGGTCGAACTGCGGCTCGACATCGAGCGCAGCCTGCGGCCGGCCGTCGCCGTCCTCGTCGACACCTCCGCGAGCATGGGGCTCTCCGACGTCGACGGCGAAACCCGCCTCGCCGCGGCCCGGAAGTTCGCGGATCAGGCGCTGCGGCCGCTGCGTTCCCGGGCCGACGTGGTGCGGTACGACTTCGACTGGAAGCTGAGGCCGGCCGATCCCGACGCGGCTGCGGACCGCGACACCCGGCTGATCGATTCGATCGCCGAGGCCGCGGGCCGTGAAAACGACCTTCGTGCCATCATCGCCCTCACCGACGGCAACGACACCGCCGGAGACCGGGGGGAATTGCTCGCTCCGCTCCTCGCCGCCCGTCCCCTGCCGGTGTTCCCGATCGTGTTCGGCTCCGACGAGGCACCCAAGGTCGCCCGGACGAGGATCGCCGGCGGGGCGGCCTATGTGCGGCTCGGCGACGAGATGCGGCTCGCCGCCACGGTCACCGCCACCGGGCTCGGCGAGCAGAACGTGACGGTGCGGCTCTTGGAGGACGGGAAGCCCGATCCGATCGCCGTCCGCGAAAACCTGCGGCTCGGCGACGACCCGGTGGACGTGTCGTTCGTCATCAAGCCCGACGCCGCCGGGGAGAAGATCTACCGGGTGGTGGTGGACGGCGTCCGCGATTCCGTGACCGCGGGATTGCAGGTGGCGGAACATCGTGTCAGCGTGGTCGATTCCAGGATCCGCGTGCTCTATCTCGACATCCCGCGCGACGAACGGAAGATCCTCGGGCAATGGATCGCCCGGGATCCGGTGCTCGACGTCGCCTTCCTGACGATGCTGCCGAAGGGGGGCTGGTATGCCCAGGGGCAGATGCACCACAAAAATGCCGGCGACGGCCTGCCGAGCGCCGAGGCTGATCTCTACAAGTACGACATCATCATCCTGGGCGACATTCCGCGGTCATATTTCCGCGATGGTGGCGACACGGCGGAGACCAAGATGCAGTGGCTGGCCGAGTTCGTCAGCCGGCGCGGCGGCGGGCTCGTCATGCTCGGCGGCCGCAACGTCTACGCGGCCGGCCAGTACCAGGACTCCGCCCTCGCCCGGCTCGCTCCGTTCCAGGTCGAGCCGACCAAGGATCCGCAGGTGAACAAGACGTTTCGCATCACCCCGACCGTCGCCGGCCTGAGCCATCCCATCATGCAACTCGAAGCGGACCCCACCGCCAACCGCGAGGCGTGGTTCGATTTGCCGACGCTCGACGGCAACAACCGGGTCGGAGCCGCGAAGCCCGGCGCCAGCCTGCTGGCGGTGCGGGAACTCCCCGAGGGCCCGATGCCCATCATCGCGCTGCAGAACGTCGGCCGCGGCCAGGTGCTGGGACTGTCCGCTGACACGACCTGGCGGTGGGAAATGATGCGGCCGGCAGAGGGTGAGGACTACTTCCGCAAGTTCTGGGGGAATGCGATCCGTTCCCTCGCCCCGGACCCGCGCATCCAGCCCGACCGCCCGCAGGTCATGCGGCAGCAGGCCGCGGCAGTGGTCGGCAAGACCATCAAGCTCTCCACGCGGTTGCTCGATGCGGTCTACAAGCCCGTTCGCAAAGCCGACGTGCGGGTCAAGGTGACGAGTCCCGGCGGCAAGGTCACGCACCAACTCCCCCGCGACGGGCGGGACACGCCGGGGCTCTACGAATACGAGGTGGCCCTCGACGAGGCGGGCCCCTGGCGGGTGGAGGTCACCCACAAGGACAAGACTTTCACGGAAACGATCACGGCCGGCACCGGGCTGGATGAGCTCGATGAGCCGCGGGCGAATCCCACCGCCATGGCCGAATTTGCCGCGGCCACCGGCGGCCGGTCCTTCACCCCGAAGGAGGCGGCGACGCTGCTCGAAACGATCGATCTTGCGCCGCGTTCCGTGGGCGAGACCGTGGTCGTCCCGGTCTGGAACCTGCCGCTGACGATGGCGGTCCTGGTCGGCCTGATCTGCCTCGACTGCTGGCTGCGAAAGCGGAGGGGCCTGGTCTGATGCGCACCCGCTCCCCCCAACTCGACTTGCTCCGCCGGGCGCTCGTCCGTTTCGGCCGGTTCCGTCGGCGCTGGTCGGTGCTCCATGGGCTGGCGCTGGCGGTGCTCGCGCTTCCGGGCGGCCTGCTGGCGTGGTTTCTGCTCGACTGGGCGTTTCGGCTGCCGGCATGGCCGTTGTTGATCTCTTTCGTGGTGACGGCCGTCGCGGGAGCCATCGCGGCCGCCGTCTGGATCGTTCGGCCGCTCGTGCATTGGGTGCGGCCGGAGCGGGAGGCGGTCGTCATCGAGTCGCTGCACGGGGGACTCGACAACCAGCTCATCGGATCCCTGCAGCTCGGCGAGGAGCTGGCCGGAACCGGCGGCCGCGGACTGCCGCACTCGCCGGAATTCGTCGAGATCCTGCTCGACCGCACCGCCACCCGGCTGGCGGACTTCGACGTGCGGTCGCTCGTCGATCTCCGCCGCACGAAGCGGCTGCTCCTCCAGGCGGCCGCGGTGGCGGCGGTCATCCTGCTCCTGGCGACCTTCGCCCGCGGCGCCATCCGGGACCGTTTCGACCGGCTGCGCGATGCCT
>JBILVW010000278.1:0-4349 GCA_044370205.1 Pirellulales bacterium
CTCGACACGTTCTTCCCGGTCGAACTCGTGGTGCGGCCGGGAGACGTGGCCGTCGTCCGCGGACGGCCGGTGGAGTTGATCGTCGAGGCCGCCGGAGCCCGCCGCCGGGAGATCGCGCTCGTCCGCACGGATCTCGAGAGCCAGAAGAAGGGGAGCCAGAAGAAGGAGAAGGTGGAGACGCAGACGGTGACCCTGCCACTCGTGGACGGCCGGGCGTCGTTCACGGTCGATCCGACCGTCGACTCCTTCAACTACGAGTTCGACTACGGCGGCCGGCGCACGAAGCCCCACCGCGTGCTCGTGGACGATCTGCCCGACATCAGCGCGATCAACTTCGAGCTCTCGCCCCCCTCCTACACCGGCCAGCCCGCCCGCATGCTCACCGGCCGCCTGCCGCGGGTCGGCGGTCTGGCGGGCACCACGGTGCTCGTGAGCTTCGCCGCCACCACCGACCTCCATCCGGAGCTGTGCCACGTGGCCTGGGCCGACGGCTCGAAGCAGATGCTTCCCGTCAGCGGCCGCTTCGCCCATTTCGGCTTCACCTTGTCGAAGCCCGACCGCGCGACGATCCACCTCACCGGCATCCTCGGCGCAGGCTTCGAGATGGCCCAGCCCTTCGGGTTCGAGATCGCCGTGGAACAGGATCAGCCGCCCGCGGTGAAGCTGGCGATCAAGAACCGCCGGCTCGCGATGCTCGAAGACCAGGTGGCCGCCTTCGTGCTCGACTGGACGGCCGAGGACGACTTCGCCGTGGCGGAGGTGGACCTCGCCTACAAAATCGACACGATCGATCCGCTGCTCGGCCGGACTCCGCGGGACGGGGCGGTGCCGCGGCGGATCGATCCCGCCCGCGACCTCGTGAAGGGCCGGTTCGCCGAGATGTTCAAGGCCCTCGATCCGCCGCTCGAGCCCGGCGACCGCATCACGCTCTCCCTCACCGCCAGGGACAACAACACAGAGACCGGCCCGGGCGCCGGCCGTTCGCCGCCGGTGGAGATCGTGGTCGTCAGCCCGGATCTGAAAGGATTCGTCGAGTTGAACCCCGGGTTCGGCGCCGCCGACACCGCCCTGCTCGGCGGCTTGCAGCGTGTGAAGCGGGCCACCGACCTGTTGATCGACGCCTCGAAGACGGTCCGCACCGAGGCCAGCCAGGCTCCCGAGAAGCAGGCGCTCAAGGTGCGGACCGACCCCGAAACGACCCCCGGCGGCGGCAGCGACGCCACTGCCGACTACTTCAACATCTTGAGCGGAGAATCCCGATGAGGCTCCTTCCCGTCGTCATCCTCGTGCTCGTTCCCCAGGCCGCGACCGCGCAGAGCTGGGCCGAGCGGGCGAGCCGGCTCAATTCGACCGAGGTCAGCGCGGCGGACGCCGCCTCCCTCAGCGCCGACGACGACAGGGACGTGCGCAACAAGATCTGCGTCCGCGGCATCAAGCCCGCCATGCCCGGGGTGGACTGGAACACCGACCCCACCGCCCTGCCCTACATGCTCTATCAGGTCAACAAGCGCACCGACCTGCCGACGCACAACGGCAAGCCGGGCCTCGACGTCGCGACGGACGAACTGTTCGAGCACACGGTGATCTACCTGACCGCCCACACCCGCTGGAGCTTCAACGACCAGGAGACGGATAATCTCAAGCGCTGGCTCGAGCGCGGCGGCACGCTCATCCTCGACGACTGCTTCAACTGGGGCAGCCCGTTCACGGATGACGTGCGGCCCGAGGTGGGAAAGATGATCCCCGGCAGTGAGCCCCGGATGCTCCTGAAGGACGACCCGGCCGTCGCGGACGCCTTCAAGATGGCCTACCCCACGCCGTGGCCCGGCGAAGCCAGTTTCCGCAACCGCTCCTGGCAGTACTTCCTGCAGGCGAACCGCCCGGCCGTGCTCTTCAGCCCCAACGACGACGGCTGCGGCTGGGAGGTCAGCGCCCCCCCGAGCGCCTCCAATCCGATCGGCGAGCCGATCGGCCACGGCGGCGACAATCGCCAGCGGGAAATAATGTACCAATGGGCCACGAACCTGATGCTCTTCATTTACACGCACTGAGTCCACGCGGAATGGAATTGACATGAAGGTCGTTTCTCAAAAGCTCCTCCGCTGCATCGCCATCACCATCATCGGCGCGATCGCGCCGCTGTCGCTGTCGGCGGCCGCGGTGGAACTGCAGCTCGTGCGGTTCGACGATCCGGCCGTCACGCTGGACAAGCTGCAAAAGGAGAGGCCGGTCATCAACCCGATTTCCACGCCCAGCGGCGTGGAGATGAAGAAGATCGGCATCGACTACACGGGCTGGGCCCGCAACGTGCAGCTCGACGGCAAGCCGATCTTCGAACGCTACTATGAGGAGAAGTACATCGACCGCCTGCCCGTCGCGAAGGTGGACCTACCGCCGGGGGACCACACGATCTGGCCCGGCAACCACGTGTTCACCATCGGCAAGGACGGGGCGATCACGACCAAGAGCCCCGACTTGCTGGTCGACAGCGGCGTCGTGCGGATCAAGTGCTATCCGGTCACGCTGACCGCCTACGTCGGCAATCCGGCGGAGGAGGTGCCGGCCACGATGCGGGCGACGCCCCTGCCGAACCTCACGCTTCGCGACGCGAGCGACGCGGAGGCCGCGAAACCCCGCGAACTCCTGCCGATCTTCGAGAAGTTCGCGCCGCTCACGCTCTGGCTGCCGGCCAACACCGCCGGCGCCGGATACCTCGTGTATCCGCTGGGGCTGCACTTTCATCTCGGCGCCGGCGGCGTGAAGCCGGCCGAGGAGATCGCCGGGCTCGTGGTGAAGGGCAATGTCATCGACATCCCCGTTCACGAGTATCCCGTCAGCCTCGATTCGGGCGCGTCGCTCGTGGTGGCCGGCGTCGAGACGGTGTCGTTGACCGGGCCGGCGGGCCCGCCCAAGCAGCTCAAGCTCTTTCCGCGGCAAAAGCCGTTCGAACTGCTGATCGCGAAGCCCGGCCCGGCGATCAACGTGACGACCGCCGACCGCCCCTTCAAGGCATTCAAGGTCGCCGCCGTCGACCGCTCGACGGGGGCGCAGCAGCTGCTCGCCACCGAGCTGGCCGATCGTCACGCCGCTCCTGGAGGGACGCTCGCCGCGCGGGTGCGGGCCGTCGACGGAACTCCGGCCGCCATCGCGAACGGCCGCACGAGTCGCGCCAAGGCGGCCGCCGCCAGCGCCGATCGTGACCTCCAGGCCGCCAAGGCGGCCGTTGCCGCGGCGAAGGCTGCGGCGAAGAAGGCGGAGGCCGAGAAAGCAGAGGCCGCCGTCGCTGCGGCCGAGGCGCGGTCGAAGGAGGCTGCCGCCGCCGCGAAGGCCATGGCGAAAGAGGCGGAGACGACGGCCCTGGAAAATCCGCTCGAGTCCGCCGCCGTCTTCGCCCGGATCAGGCGGTACGGCGCGGACGACGATCAAGCCGCCGCGGAAGGGTGGCAGGACGTCGCCGTTTCGCCGGCCGCCGACGGCCTGGTGCAGTTGACGATTCCCGAGGTGCCCAGCGGCGTCTACGCCCTGCGGCTCGGGGTCGCGCGGCCGACGGGGGAGCCGCTGTTTGTGGATCAATGGATCTCGATCACCCGGCCCGGGGTCGCCGGCATCGGCCTGTTCACCCAGCGCGGCCGGGATGCGTTTTTCCGTGGCGAGTCGTTCTGGATCGGCCTCGGCGTGCTCGCGCGGGAGCCGTTGCCGGCCGGCGCGGCGATCGAACTCGACTGGGTGGACGATGCCGGCCGGCGGCTGCCGTTGCTCCGCGACAAGATTCCGGCGACCGAGGCGCGGCAGACCTTCGTCGTGCAGCTCGACGGGGCCCAGACGCTCTCCCTGGCGGCGGGCAGGTATCGCGTGGAGGCCAGGATCGGCGCCGGGAGCGATGCGATCGCCGCCGCGCCGCTCCCGGTCGAGATCGTCGAGCCGGAGCCGCGGACGCATTTCACGAACCTGCTCAACGGGAAATACTGCACCCTGGGAGCCAAGAGGAGCAATCCCTACAGCTACCTTTCGGTCATCACCACCGGGCAGGGGGCGGACACGCTCGCCGCCGAGCTCACCGGCATGGGTTTCAACGCCTTCATGGGGATGAACTACGGCATGAGCCGCATCCACCGGTATGGGCAGGAGCTCGAGCAGCTGGTGCGGGAGCGGCCCGAGCTCGGGCCGGTGGATAGCTTCTACCAGCCCAGCGGCCGCGACCGGTTCCTCAACGCCGCCGTCCGCCGGAACTTGCGGTTCTACGAAAACATCTTCTCCTACAACGACTCCATGCTGCCCCGCGATCCGATGATCCTCGACGCCTGCGAGCGGTTCGTCAGCCTGGAGACGGCGTCGCTGCGGTTCAGCCC
>JBILVW010000059.1:0-10801 GCA_044370205.1 Pirellulales bacterium
CACCTGCGAACCCTCGACATCCGGTTCGCGAAGGCCGGGGGCGGGGGGGCCGAGGTGGTGGAAAACGCGGGGTAGGGGGGCCTGGGCCCGAACCAACTGCCCGCCGCCCGCGTATGACCCGCGTATCTGCGCCAATCCATACGGTTTAGCCGACTTTCCCGATCGGCAGCGGCCGATTCGTTGCCCCCCCCTGAACGGCGTGCTAGCTTCGAACGGTTTCTTATTGTTGGGAACCTCTACGGTCTCTTTATCAAGGCGGTTTTATGCGTCGCACCTCGTGGCTGGCGTCGATCCAGGGTCTGTTTGCTCGGCGAAATCACGGCACGCAGCGACAGCGGCGTTCCTCGCGTTTCAGCCAACTGGAGCGGCTGGAAGAGCGCCGGGTCATGGCGTTCGACCTGTTGTCGGCCTACGCAACCACGAGCGACGACCCCTTTTTTAGGCAGGGCGAGGCGTCCCGAACGCTCACCGAGGCTCCGCAGCAGATCACCTTGCGATTTAGCCCCGGCGTGAAGATCGACCAGAGTTCGCTCAGTGCGATCTCGGTCGTGCGGAGCGGCCCGGGGAGCGATGCGTTGGGCAACGCCAACGACGTCACGCTCGTGAGCGGCACCGACTACGTGTCCCTCGTGAACGACCTGCCGAATCAAAACGAGGTCGTAATCCGCTTCACCGACACGCTGCCCGACGACACCTATCGCATCACGGTCGGCGCCGGGCTCAAAACGCTCGCCAACGACTCCGCGACGCCGAGATCGGTCGATTTCCGGCTCGACCTCGGCGCGTTCGTCGTGTCGGTCGTGCCGCAGCCGGTCACCCGCACGGGTGCGACCCTTTCCCAGAACAGAAACTCGATCGACGTCCATTTCAACCGCGATGACCCGCTGAGCGTGGCGTCGGCACAAAACGTTTCGGCCTACCGACTCTTCGAAGTCGATCCGACCACGGGCAACGACGTCGCGCCGCTCAATCCAATCTCCGTCGTCTACGACTCCGCGACCGGCAAGGCAACGCTCACGTTTGCCGCAGGGGCGATCGCCGACGGCAAGCTCTACCGTCTCCAGATCGGTGCCGCCGAAGGGCTCGTCGCGGCTTCGGCACCCCTTGCCGAGGGCTCCGACGACAACTCGAGCTTCACGACGGCCCGTGACTTGGGCGCCCTCGACGCCTCCGGCAAGAGGGTCGATGGGGCGATTCTCCCGCCCCGCATGCTCGATCCCTCGATACCGAACCGTGGCACGTTCGCCACTTCCACCGGGCCGGTGTCGTTCCCCGACCAATTCGGCTCGATCGACGAGCCGGGCCACCGCCAGGAGACGCTGATTCCGATCGACAGCCACGAGCACGGGCTGCCGACTTGGGCGACGCGGCCCGATACGGGGCCTTTCGTCGGCTACTACAACTTCCAGAGCACGTACGGCGTCGACGGCCAGGGCAACCCGCTCCAAAACGCCATCAGCGAGACGCAGAAGCAGCGTGCCCGGGAGGTGTTCGAACTCTTCAGCCGCTACACAGGCATGCAGTTCATCGAAAACGCGAATTTCGGATTGACGGTCGTGACCGGGGACGTCCGGGCGCTCAACCCGGTCATTCCCCCGACGGCAGTCGCCGGCCTCGCCTCCGAGGTAGAACAGATGGCCATCATGAGCTCGCTCGTGGATTGGGGTTCCAGCGAGTATGGCGGTCGATATTTCATCGTGGCGATGCACGAGATCGGCCACGCCCTGGGCCTCGAGCACTCCTACGACGTCCCCTCGATCATGGGCGCGGGCCTCGCGGGCGAACCGGTGTTTCCCGGTGATTACGACACCATCCATCTCGCGCAGCTCTATCCCGCGATTGGTTCCGACGTCGACACCTACCGCTTCACGCTCTCGACGGCCGGCACCTTCTCCGCCCAGACCGTGATCGCCCGTCCGGGCCAGCCGGTCACGAGCACCCTCGACAGCGTGCTTTCGCTCTACAGGCAGAATCCCGTCACGGGCAAGCGGGAATTGATCGCCCGCAACGACGACTACTACGGCCGCGATTCCTTCGTCGGCTTGGAACTGGAGCCGGGGACGTACTTCGTCGCCGTCTCGGCCGCTGGCAACGCGTCGTTCAACCCGGAAGTCAGCGACTCGGGCTACGGCGGCCGTTCCGCCGGACTATACCGTCTCGACCTCGGCTTCCAGCCGCGGAGTACGGCCGCGACGACGCTCTCTGACACGACGGGCACGCTTCTCGACGGCGACCGCGACGGCGCGCCGGGGGGAGCATTCAACTTTTGGTTCCAAACCGCCGCTTCCACGAATGATGCCTCGAACAGAACGTTCTTCGTCGACAAGGCCTCCACGGCCGTCGGCAACGGCACCGGCACGCTCGCCAACCCGTTCAAGCGGATCGATCTGGCGATCGACGCTGCTGCCGCCGCCCCGGGCTCGATCGTGCGGATCGTCGGCAACCGCGCCGGCCTGCAGGGAACCTCGATGCCTTACCTCGTCGGCACCAATCTGGCCGGCCAGCCCCTTGATGACGGCGCCACATTCAACGTGCCCAAGGGCGTGACGGTGATGATCGACGAGGACGCCCTGTTCAAGCTGCGGGCCGCGATCGTCGACGTCGGCAGTTCGTCGCCGCTGGTCGATCGCAGCGGCGCCGCGATCCAGGTGCTCGGCACTCCCGACCGCAATGTCATCTTCAGCTCCTACCACGACGACACCGTCGGCACTCCCGTCACGTCCCCGACCAAGCCCAATGGGGACGATGGGCTTGGCCTGGCCGTCACGGGTGGCCAGTGGGGCGGCATCGTGCTGCGGAAGGATTCCGACTCCGTCTCCAAGAAGGCCTTCGTCAACTCGATCGCTGGCGCCGCGATCCGCTATGGCGGCGGGCAGGTGCTCGTCGATTCGTCGCTCGATTCCTACGCCCCGATCCAGCTCGAGAGCACGAGGCCCACGATCGCCTTCAACACGATCACCGACAGCGCCGGCGCCGCGATCGCCGCCGATCCCAACAGCTTCGAAGACTCCAACGGCCGGGTGGGACCCGAGATCCGAGGCAACCGGCTGATCGAGGTTCGCCCCGACCGTGCTGCGGCGCACCAGAACTCAATCAATGGCCTTTTCGTGAAGATCCGCACGAACCTCGGCCAGCCGCTCGACAAGCTCGACGTGCCCGCCCGGTTCAAGAGCACCGACATCGTCTACGTGCTCCAGGAGAACCTGCTCATCAACGGCGGCGTCGGGGGCTTCCGCCTCAACACTGCAACAGACAACGTGGAAGCCCGCCAGGCTGGTCGGCTCGCGATCGATCCCGGCGTGGTCGTGAAGCTCCAGGGCTCACGGATCGAACTGGAGCGGGGCAGCTCGCAGCTGATCGCGGAGGGCACGGCCTCCCAGCGGGTCGTGTTCACGAGCCTCGGCGACAACCGATACGGGGCCGGCGGCACCTTTGACACCAACGGCAACCTGCCCGATGTCCGCTCCGCGGGCGACTGGGGCGGCATCGTGCTCAACGCCGGCGCGGAGGCGAGCATCGACTACGCCTACATCGCCTACGGCGGCGGCTCGACGCCGATCGAGGGGTCCTTCGACCGCTTCAACGTCATCGAGACGCACCAGGGCGACCTCAGGGTCGCCCACAGCCGGATCGAGAGCAACGCCGACGGCACCGCGACGACGAACCGTGCGGGCCGCGGATCGAACGCCGCCGCGACGATCTTCGTCCGCGGGGCCCAGCCGGTGATCCTCGACAACGACTTCCGCGGCAACGCCGGCGCAGTGGTCTCCATCAACGCCAACTCGCTCAGTGACCTCGAGCGGCCCGACCCCGGCCGGAGCACGGGCCTCGTCGACCGCGACCTGCGGTACGACGACAACCGCGGACCGCTTGTCCGTGGCAACCGGCTTCCGTACGAAGCGGTCCCCGGCTCGATCAGCGGCCTCGCGGTCCGCGGCGAGGAGATCACCGTCGAGAGCGTCTGGGACGACACCGACATCGTCCACGTCCTCCAGAGTGAGATCATCGTCCAGAACTTCCACACGGCGACCGGCGTCAGGCTCATGAGCCGCCCCGATGCCAGCCTGGTCGTGAAGCTTGAGGGTGCCGATGCTGGCTTCACCGCCTCGGGCTATCAGCTCGACATCGAGGACCGGATCGGCGGCACGGTGCAGGTGGTGGGGCAGCCCGGCTACCCAGTGGTGCTCACGTCTCTCAAGGACGACACCGTTGGCGCGAGCATCGACCCGCTCGGACGATTCGTCAAGGACACCGGCAACGACGGATCGACCACGCCGACGGCCGGCGACTGGCGGAGCCTGGCGTTCTACCCCTACTCCAACGATCGCAACGTCGCCATCGTCCGCGAGGTCGAGAATGCCGTCACCGGTGGCGTCGAATCCAACGCGGGCATTTCGACCGCCCAGTCGCTCGGCGTGCTCGCGCCCAACTTCGCGTCCAACGGCAACACGGTCGAATCGGTCCAGGAGAAGAGCGGCGACGAGAATCGCCGGCTGGGCTTCGAGGTCCACGGCCGGATCGCCGGCGACGACTCCACCGACGTCGATATCTACACGTTCTTCGGATACGCCGGTTCCGAGGCCTGGATCGACATCGACAAGTCGAGCCCCTCGCTCGACGCCATGATCGAGTTGCTCGACGCCTCCGGCACGGTGCGGGCCCGTTCGCTCGACGGCCAGACCGACGCCACTCTCGTGGCATTGACTCGCGGCGTCGGCCAAGACATGGAAAAGTCCCTCGCCCTTGGAGGCGACTACTACACCCGCAATCCGAAGGATCCCGGGATGCGGGTCGTGCTGCCGAGCCTCGCCGGCCAGCCGCTCGGCACGCTCACGCAATACTTCGTCCGCGTCCGCAGCCAGCCTCGGTACGAGCCGGCCACCACCAGTGCCGACAACGGCGGCGTGACGGCCACCGACAAGGCGACCTATGAGAACGACCTTCGCGATGCGGCCAAGGTGAAGTCCGGTGCGACCAGCGGCAGCTACGAACTTCGCATCCGGCTCCGGCAGCGGGACGAGAAGCCGGGCTCGACCGTCCGCTACGCTGACATCCGCTACCCGACAGTCGGCATCGACGTTCAGGGACTGCCACGAAATTCGCAACTGCTCGGTGAGACGGGCGAGACGTCCGTCAACAACGACACGTTCGCCTCGGCACAGAATGTCGGCAATCTGCTGCAGTCTGATCTCGGTGCGATCAGCATCGCCGGCCAGACGACGTCCGCAACCGACGTCGACTGGTACACGTTTGCCCTCAATCTCGAGCAGATCCAGGTAATCGGCGGCGTAAGCGGCGGTCTGAAGACCTGGGCCACCGTCTTCGACCTCGACTACGGCGACGGCTTCCGGGGGGATCTCACGATTTCGGTGTTCACGGAGGATGGACAGCTCATCTACGTCGGCCGTGATTCCGACGTCGCCTCCGACCGGCCCGGCGCGGGCCAGGGGAACGATTTCGACGACACCTCCCGCGGCAGCCTCGGCAAGCTCGATCCCTTCATCGGCCCGGTGCACATGCCCGCGGGCAATCCCACCGGCGGCGGATCGATCGAGGCAGGCGTGCCGATCACGCCCCCGAATCCCTCGGCGCAGCTTCGATACTACGTCGCCGTCTCGAGCAACCAGCGGCTGCCGAATGCCGTCGATGCCTACTTCAAGCAGACCGCGACCAACCCGCTCATCCGGCTGGAGCCCGTGAACTCGATCGAGCGGATCGCCGAGGACCACATCTACTTCAGCGGCTACGTCTCGGGGCCGGATTCATTCCCCTATCCCACGTACGTCGCGCCGCGACAGTCCCTCTTCGACCTCACGGACGCGACCTCGCTCTCGCTCCACGCGACGCCGTTCACGCTGAGCGACGTCACCCTCTTCGTCTACACCGCCACGACGATCGAGACGGTCGACGCGATGCGGGGCGGGAGCGAGACGGTGCTCTACCGACTGGATGTCCCGCCGCAGAACCCGAACGGCGACATCACCATGCGGTCGGACGGGCAGCTCTTCCAGTACCGCAACGGAAGCAATGCCGGCGTGCTCAACTTGGTCAACACTGTCTCCGGCGGGACTACGCAGGTCGGCGACGACAACATTCCCGCACCGCCCCAACCAGGTCCCGCGACCAACGCCCAGGAGACGCTCACCGCCCAGGAACTCGGCGGCAGCAGGAGCACGTTCCAACTCGCCAATGCCGGGCTTCAGTTGGCGACGGTCAACGGTACGCTCCGCTACGTTGACACCACGGGCGGCGCGGGCGGTACGTCGGTCACCTACACGTGGAGTTTCACCTCGAACGGCACGGGGAATCTCACGTTCACGAATATCCCGACGCCGGCCCCACCGCCCGGCTTCGCCGCGCCCACGGCCGGAACGGTCACGGCTGGCACGTTCAACACAAACGCCACGGCCACGATCAACTGGTCGGGCGCGATCGACACGACCAAGCTCCAGTTGTCGATCCAATACACGTACCAGACCCCGCCACAGCCCGACAACAACAACGCCGTCACCTCGAACGCGGTCGACGCGCTCGCATTCCGCCGCGTCCCGGGCCTGGGCACCTCGTACCAGCTCTACTACTCCGTGCGCGACGGCGGGCAGTCGCGTCTGTATGCCGCGAACGCCACGACGGGCGATGCGGCGACGGGCAACCTCGGCGTCATCGCCGGCGTCGGCGTGGTGACCGGCCTCGCCTTCGCCAATGACGACACGATGTACGGCGTGGACACAAGCGGCAATTTCTTCCGGTTTGCTGCGGATGCCAATGGAAGGCCGACCGCCAGCGTGACGATCCTGCGAACCGTGGCAGGGGCGTCCTTCGCCGGGCTCGCAACCGGTCCGCAGAACCTCCAGAACGGCGCGTTTGCGAACCGGCTCTTCGCCATCACCACCGACGGCACGCTCTACTGCTTCGACACCGCCGGCGTGCTCCAGCAGGTCTTCGATGCCAACGGCGACGGGATTGCCGATGCCACGAGTATCGCCAGCGGGGCGACGGGGGGCGGCGCCCTCGGTCTCGCCTTCTCGCCGCTCGACGTCAACCTCTGGCACCCCACAGTCCGCAAGGGCAGCGATGCCGGCCATGGCATCAACATCTCGCTCGACGAAACCCGCAACGAACTCGACAACGACAGGTTCGAAATCAAGTACGACTCCCCCGCCGAAAACCGCACGTTCCTGATGGAGGAAGGCGGCGCGAGCATGTACTTCGGCCTCGAAAAGTACGTCCGTCCGACCGGGACCACCGCCACGCCCTACCTGAACTACCAGTCGGCGGACGGGCAGCTCGGCGTCATGGACGGCCAGTGGCAGAAGGACCTGACATCGGCCGCCGCCACCACGATGATCAGCAACAACTACAACCTGCCGGGCGGAGCCTACGGCAGCCTGATCACGAACTCGTTCAGCCTCGCCGGCTCCAGCTACACCGACAAGCCGACGCTCTACTTCAACTACTGGCTGCAGACCGAGAATGCCGCGGGGGCTTACGACAAGGACACCATGCGGGACAGCGCCCGCGTGTTCGTCTCCCCGGACGGCGGCCCGTGGACGGTCGTCGCCACCAACAACTCGACCCGATCCGAGTATGCCACGGACAAGGGCGAGCTGCCGAACTTCGCCTCGGCTTCCTCGGCCCTCACGACCAAGAACAACCAGCACGTCCAGGAGCTCTACGACACGGGCGAATGGCGGCAGGCGCGGATCGACCTCGGCAACTGGGCCGGCACCGCGAACCTCCGGCTTCGCTTCGACTTCAGCACGGCCGGCGAGCTTGATCCCACGCAGCGGGACGCCTCTGGAAACCCCATCAACGACATCGCCGGCTACGCCGCCACGACCGGTGAATTCACCGGCGACGAAACCACCAAAGCCGCGACACGCGGTGCCAACAATGCCCACGAGGGCTTCTACATCGACGACGTCATCATCGGCCACGCCGAGCGGGGCGAGATGGTCACCGGCTCCGTCGGCGGCCAGGCGAACTTCTTCGACATCTTCACGCCAGCGGCCAAGAACGATTATCTCGGGGAGCAGAGCCTGAGCGGCCCCTACCAGCTCGAGATCCGCCGTGGAACCGAGTACGGCACGCAGCCCCAGAGAATGCTTTCCGATGTCGCGATCCTCGGCCAGTTCGACACCAACGATGATCTTGTTATCGCAAACGGCGGTCTCGGCGACGCCAACCAACCCCGCCAGCAGGGCCAGTTCCTCATCGAGAACAACACCGTCTCGAATGCCTCGACCTACGGCATCCGGATCGACGCCGCGGCCCGCGAGGCCGGCACCAACAACGCCGTGCCCGGCACCCCGCAGAACCTCCCGACGCTCAACTCGGCCCGACTCGTGCCCGGGGTGGTCGTCACCAACAACGTGATCGCCGGCAGCGGCACCGCCGGCATCCTCTTCAGCGGCGACCCCAACACTGGCACGGGCCCCGCCGCGGCGGTTCCCTACGGCAGGATCGTCAACAACACGATCTACGGCGGTGCGACGCCGAACGGCGTCGGCGTGAAGGTCACCGACAACGCCGCACCGACGATCCTCAACAACCTCTTCGCGAACCTCGGCACGGGCATCAACGTCGACGCCTCGAGCCTCTCCGGCGGCTCGGGCGACGACAGGACCGTGGTCGGCCTTTCCGCCTATTACCAGGTCGCGACGCAGATTGCCGGCGGTGCCACGCAGACCAACCAAGTGACACTCGCGACCAACCCGTTCGTGAATGCCTCCCGTGGAAATTTCTATCTCACGGCCGGTTCGGCCGCGATCGACAGTGCACTCAACACGCTGGGCGACCGTATCACCTCCACGACTGTCACGCAGGTCATCGGGATTCCCGCGTCGCCGATCATCGCGCCCGACCGCGACCTCTACGGCCAGCTCCGCGGCGACGACCCCGACCAGGCGAGCTTCCCGGGCCTCGGCAGCAACGTGTTCAAGGATCGCGGCGCGATCGACCGGGTCGATTTCGCGAGGCCGTTCGCGGCACTGGCCGTGCCGCTCGACAATTCAGCGGGCGACCAAAACCCGGCGGCCGATGCGGTTCGTTTCGTGAAGGATGCCGCCCGGAGCATCACGCGGTTCGAGCTCCAGCTCAACGACAACGGCGTCGGGATCGACAAGCCGACGGTGGTCTCGGGGGCGTTCCAACTGCGGTGGAATGGCACGCTGCTCGTCGCGGGAACCGACTACGTCTTCAACTACCTGGAGTCGTCGAACCGGGTCGTCTTCGAGTCGCCCTCGGTTTTCTCGATGGGCACCTATCTGATTACGGTCGTGCAGACGACCGGAGGGACGCCGGTGAACGTCATCACCGACCTCGCGGGCAACGCCTTGCTTGCGAATCAGGGCGACGGCACGACGAAGTTCACGATCGAACTGGCTGATGTGCCGACAGCGCCGACCGGGCTGACAGGCGTCTCCGGTGACGCTCAGGTCACCCTATCGTGGACTGCTGCGACGAGCGATGGCACGGCGCTGATTCGCTACGAAGTGCAGCATTCCACGAGCAATACGTTCGCCGGGGCGACGACGATCAACGTGGTGCCCCCAGCTGTGTCGCAGTCCGTCTCGCCCCTGATCAATGGAACGCAGTATTGGTTCCGCGTCCGTGCGGTAAATGCGATCGGCGAGAGCGACTGGTCGAATGTCGTCGGCCCGGTCGTACCGCTGGCGGTGCCGACCTTCGCCTTGGCGGAGGACACGGGAACACCGAACGACGGCATCACACGCAATGGCCTGGTGAACGTCTCGGGCCTGATGCCCGGTGCGACGTGGGAATACAGCGTCGACAGCGGCACGACCTGGACGCCAGGCGTGGGGTCCACATTCACGCTCACCGCTGGGACGAGCTACGCGGCGGGGGCCGTTCGCGTCCGGCAGATGGTGGCGGGCAACACCAGCGGGACGGCGTCCAATGCGTCGGCGATCACCGTCGATACCACTGCTCCGGCGAGTCCGACGTTTTCCCTGGCTGCCGACACGGGATCGAGCGGCACGGACGGGATCACGAACAACGGGCAAGTGAACGTGGCCGGGATCGAGTCCGGGGCGACCTGGGAATACAGCACGAACGGCGGCACCGGTTGGACGCCCGGCAGTGGCACGTCGTTCACGCTGGCGGCAGGCACGTACGGGAGCGGTGTGATCCGGGTTCGTCAGACGGATGGAGCGGGTAACGCGAGCCAGGAACGCAGCAACCCGAGCGCCATCACCGTCGATACCACTGCTCCGGCGAGTCCGACGTTTTCCCTGGCTGCCGACACGGGATCGAGCAACAGCGACGGGATCACGAACAACGGGCAAGTGAACGTGGTCGGGATCGAGTCCGAAGCGACCTGGGAATACAGCACGAACAGTGGCGCCGGTTGGACGCCCGGCAGTGGCACGTCGTTCACTCTGGCGGCAGGCACGTACGGGATCGGTGTGATCCGGGTTCGTCAGACCGATGGTGCGGGTAACACGAGCCAGGAACGCAGCAACCCGAGCGCCATCACCGTCGATACCACGGCGTTGCCGCCGACGTTTTCCCTGGCTGTCGACACGGGATCGAGCGGCACCGACGGGATCACGAACAACGGTCTCGTGAACGTGGCCGGGATCGAGTCCGGAGCGACCTGGGAATACAGCACGAACGGCGGCACCGGTTGGACGCCCGGCAGTGGCGCGTCGTTCACTCTGGCGGCAGGCACGTACGGGGTCGGCGTGATCCGGGTTCGTCAGACCGATGGTGCGGGTAACACGAGCCAGGAACGCAGCAACACGAGCGCCATCACCGTCGATACCACGGCGTTGCCGCC
>JBILVW010000102.1:0-8425 GCA_044370205.1 Pirellulales bacterium
GCAGCGCGGATCGCCTCCGGCTTGTCGGCCGCGATGCCGAGCGGAATCGGCTCACCACCGAGCAGGCTCACGGCGGCGGCCAGCATCGGTCCGTTTGAGTTGCGGGTCTGGCCGAAGGCCGGCTCGCGGTCACAGTCCACGAGCTCGCTGCCCGTCTGGAGAATCGCCACCCGCACCCGCGGCTCGGCCACGACGTACGTCGCCCCGGCCTCGGCGGCCAGGCCGATCTCGGCGGCCCGCAGCACCGTGCCGGCCGCGAGCACCTCCTGCCCACGGCGAAAGGCCGCCCCCTGACGGGCCACATGCTGGCCCGCCCGAAACCGCGGATCCGCGAGCCGCACGCGGCCGCCGGCATGCACGCCAGCGGTACCGTCGAGGGCGCACTCGATCGGCACGACGGCTTCGGCTCCCGGCGGCAGCGGTGCGCCGGTCATGATCCGGGCGCAAAGGCCGTCGCGGATGACGAGCTGCGTGACGTCGCCGGCGGCGAGATCGACCACCACGTCGAGCTCGACGGCGGTTGGGGCGGCCCCTCCCGGCACGGCCGCGAAGTCGGCGTTGCGTACGGCAAAGCCGTCCATCATCGCCCGATCCCACGGGGGCGAATCGCAGTCGGTCACGACGCCTACGGCGAGCCTCCGGCCGACGGCGTCGAGCAGTCGCTGCCGCCGCGGCGGCAGCGGTGCCGCCGTGGCCTCTACCAGCGCGGTCGCTTCAGTCAGCTCGATCATCGGATCAGGACGCCGGCGAGCACGGTGCCGTGGCAACAAATGCCCGCAAGAGGTCGTAGCCCGCGGGCGTAAGGAAGCTCTCCGGGTGGAACTGAACGCCGTAGATCGGCAGCGTCTTGTGGCGGATCGCCATGATCTCGCGGGAGCCGTCCGGGGCATGGGCCCAGGCATCGACCTCGAAATCCCGGGGCAACGTGGGGGGGTCGATCACGAGGCTGTGATACCGCGTGGCCTCGATCGGGCTCGGCAGGCCGGCGAAGAGCCCTTTGCCCGTGTGCTCGATCCGATCGACCTTGCCGTGCATGAGCTGCTTGGCCCGTACGATCGTGCCGCCGAACACCTGGCCGATCGACTGGTGGCCGAGGCAGACGCCCAGGATCGGCATCCGGCCGGCGAACCGCCGCACCACGTCGCAGGAGATGCCCGCTTCGTCGGGCGTGCATGGCCCGGGCGAGATCACCAGATGCGTGGGAGCCTTGGCCGCGATCTCGTCACCGGTGATGCAGTCGTTGCGATGCACCTCGACGACAACGTCGGGGGCGATCTCACCGAACCGCTGCACGAGGTTCCAGGTGAACGAATCGTAGTTGTCGATGAGGAGGATCATGTACAAGAGTTGAAAAAGGGGAAGCAGCTCTTTTCCTTACGAGAGAGGGCGAGGGAGGCCGGAATCGGCGGAAGCTCGACGAGCATTTGGACCGAGTCCGCGAGGGCCACCGCGAGGAGACTTCTGCCGTTCCGACCGACCGGAATCACTCCAGAAGTGTGGCGGGATGCCCCTCGCGATCGACGAGCGGCATGACCTGTGGCTTATAGATGGTGGTGTAGGCCTCGGCGAGCCGGTGGGCGTCGATGGCCGCCTGGTCGGCCCAGTGCTCCACGAGCGTGAACCGTCGCGGCTCGGCCGTCGAGTGGTACACGTCGAACCGCAGGCAGCCGGGCTCGGCCCGGCTCTTGCGCATGGCCTGAGTGAGCAGATCGCGGACCTGCGGCACCTGGGCCGCGTCCTTCACCGTGAGCAGGATCGTGAGGCAAATCATGGGAAAAAGAGGGACGGGAGCGATTTTTCGAGATGCCGGACCCTCATTATGGCACTCATGCAAGAAAAATCGCTCCCGTCCCTCTTTTTCGGGCCAGCACACGGATGTACGGCGGCAGGAACGCGGCCCGGTGCGAAAACGAGCCGACGGCGGCGGACGGCGGCGTGTGGTCGGGCTCACAGACGTCCTCGATCGCGAAGCCCGCGGCGCAGATGCCGCCCAGCAGGGCCGAGAGCGAGTGGATGAACTCCTGCGTGCCGCTCTCCCGCAGTCGCGAGGGCGGCTCGGGGGGCAACGGCTCGGAATGAGCTGTCGGCAATCGCATTTCGTAGCGGCCCGCCGGCCCGGGCTCGAGCGTCGCCTGCAGGCTGCCAGGCGACTTGTGCTGGCTCACGTAGATCCCGCCCGGCTTCGTCACCCGGGCCACCTCGCGAAACACGCGGCCCACGTCAGGCACGTAGCAGGTGCTCACCGGATGGATGACGAGGTCGAATCGGCAGGTACCGAGCATCGACAGATCGTCCATGGAGCCCTGCACGATCGCGAGGTCGATCTTGCGCTCGCGGGCCACCGCACGATCCAGTTCGAGCATCGCGGGCGAGAGATCGATCACCGTGACCCGTCCACCGGCCGCCGCATAGAGCGGCCCGTGCTTGCCGCCGCCCGCCGCCAGGCAGAGCACCTCGAGTCCGTCGAGCCGCTCCGGCAGCCACGATCGGCCGCCCCGGCCACCGCCACCGAGCCAGCCGCGGGGATCATCGAAGGCATGATCGGTAGCCGGTCGGGCCAGCGCCGCCCGGTTCGCCGCGAGCCGATCCCACGCCCGCGCGTTGTGGTCGAGAACGGCGTCGCGGGATCGGCCCGGCCCGCTCATGCGGCCCGCACCCGGCGTCGCCATGCCATCCAGGCCGCAGCCCCGCAGGCCGCGAGCACGATCCCCGACGGCTCCGGCACGGCCGCGACGGGCTGCGAGAACCCGAATGTCTCCGGGCCCGTCCCCTGCACGAAGCCGTACCAGCCACCGGGCGTAAGACCGATGTCACTCGCACCGACTTGGGACAACGTAAACGTCATGGACTGCGATTCGCCCTCGCCCAACCACGCACCGCCGGCGTCGGCCTTGGTGTAAAGGTTTACATAGGTGCCATCTTCGAAATAGTTGTCCACGATCTCACGCGTCGTCTGCGACCAACCCACCGGCAGGCCTGTCTGGTTGTAGGTGATCGAGCTGAGGAAGACCCCGAACGAATACTGCGTCCCGGCGATCGAGAGCCTCGAGTCGAGCCCCGGGGGCACGGAAGCGCCATTGATGAGCGAGGTCGAACCGGCAATCGCGTCGGTCATCGCCTGCATCGTGGTGGTTCCATTCCAGCGGTAGCCCCAGGCCACGGACGTCGGGGTTTCGGTCGTTCCGGAAAACTGCAGGATGAACGCTGCCGAGTTCGTGCCGCTGCCCGCCCAGAGGACGAGGTTGGAGAAGTCGTCGACCTTCGCCAGTTCGGCCCTCGCCTGGCAGGCGAGGGCAGCCACGACCGTCGCGGCAACCAGCATGGAACGCATTCCATGAACGCTCATCAAAAACCGCCCTTTCACTTTCCTCGGCGAGCTGGCTCGCACCCGCAGGTTACTCATGCTTGTGACGATCCCCGGCTGCTCGGGTCAGCAGAGCGAGCAGCACGGCCTGGTCGATCGACTCGTGCACGAACTCCACGTGACCGTCACAGAACACCATCCCGGCCATGCCCGGATGGTCGCTCCAGATCTCGTTGTTTTGGCTGACATTGATCCCGCTTGTATTCCACTGGTCGAAAATGTTCTGGCCGTTGGCCCACTCCGACTGGTATGCCGAATCGCGGCCCGTGCACTCCGCGACCAGGGCGGTGTGGGAGAGGCCGTCCGTGATCTGCTTCGCCGACGTCGGCCGCTCGTACTGCATCACGCCGGCATGCTCGGGCAGCGGCTTGGACACCGGATACCCGACGCCGAACATTCCGCCGTAGTCGGTGTAGGCGAGATCGTCCCCTTGGTCCCAGCGACCGTTCCTATTGCGATCGCCGGTCGTCGGACCGATGCGTTTGGTCCGTGACGTGCTCGGACAGAGGAACATGGGCATGACCACCCCGGCCGCCCCGCGATTCTCGGCACTCCGGTACGAGAACCGCGGATTGAAGGCTGCCGCTGCAGCGGACTGCTCGACGAACGGCAAGATGAACACGTTCCAGGCAACCTGGCGGAGAGGAAACGGAGGGCCCTGGCATCCGAGACAGCCGACGGGAAACACCCTCCTCGCCATCTCGTGCCCGTAGATGCCGCAGCCGATCTCCCGCAGGTTGTTCATGCAGGCCGTCCGCCGGCCGGCCTCGCGGGCCGACTGCACGGCCGGCAGCAACAGCGCGACGAGCGCCGCCACGATCGCCACGACGACGAGCAGCTCGACGAGCGTCATGCCACGACGGCGGAATCGATGGAGCGCGACCATGCACGAGGCAGTCCACAAGCGCATCGCTCCCCTCTCGGAACGCGCATGCGGGCGCACGCGCAGCCCAAGGCGGAGGCGAGTGCTTGCAGCAGCGGATCCTGAAGCCTGATGTCCGGCCGCACGGGCGACCGTGCCCACCATTCCGCCCTCGCGGTCCGGCAGACTCCTGACACTGGTAGGTCTTCTGACTCCCAGGCTCAGCCGGCTGCATGCCTTCTCGCGAGGTGAAAACCGTCGCAATGGCTCGAAACAGCCGGCCTCGGCGCCTGGTCACAGCGGCGGGGCCGTCCCGGATTCACACCGGAGTTCCCTGTTTGCCGGAGGAAAGCAGCTGCTTCTTCCCGGCCACCAGAGTCGTTGGCGGAGTCTAACGATTACACCGGGGATGTCAACATTCCCCGCAACCTCGACGACAGGCCGCAAGGTTTACCACCGTGGATGCACTGGATGTGAAACCGTGACGGTTGAAGGGGCCATGCGCGCGAAGGTGTGACGGTCGTCCGGCGCCAGTCCGCAGGCCTTGCGCACGCCCGTCGCACGGCAGTCTTGACCCAACGCGCACCCCCGAAACACCGCGGAAAAAATACATCGAACGACCTCAAGCCGCTTTCACGGAGTCGCCGATAGCCACTCTGTCCCCCGGGGCATCACTGTGCCCGTCGGGCAACCAGGGGGCGACAGCAACCTGCGAATCTTCGAGTCACGGAATGGCTCGACAGGCCTGTCGCGGAAAGTTCGTGGATCACAACCTCGGGGTGACGAGTCATGCAAATGGCAACAACACACCGCGTGATCCGCAAGCAAAGGAGATGTGGCTCGATGAAGCGTATGATGTTTCTCGGTGCGCTGGTTCTTGGCGTCACCGTTTGTAGCCAGTCGTTTGGTTTCGAGCTTCTGAACAAGATGCTCGGACACAAGGGCTGTGCCTCGTGCTGTGAGCCCGGCTGCGATGCCGGTGCTGGTTGCTGCGAGCCCGGCTGTGGGGCTGGCAATGGCTGTGCGGAACCCGCTTGCGACGCCGGTAACGGCTGCTGCGAGCCGGCCTGCGACGCCGGTGCTGGCTGCTGCGAGCCGAGCTGCGGTGCGGCCTCGTGCTGCGGTCTCCGCAAGAAGCACGATCTCTTCGGCGGGCTGAAGGGCCTGTTTGAGAAGTGCAAGCGGAAGCACCACGGCTGCTGCGGCGATAGCTGCTGCGAGCCGGCCTGCGGTGCTGGCAACGGTTGTGCGGAACCCGCTTGCGACGCCGGCAACGGCTGCTGCGAGCCGGCCTGCGACGCCGGTGCTGGCTGCTGCGAGCCGAGCTGCGGTGCGGCTGCCGGTTGCTGCGGTGCGAAGAAGTGTGCGACGCCGATCCGTGACCTCCTCCGCGCCATCCACAACGCGAAGAAGTGCCGGAAGAGCTGCACCAGCTGCTGCGAGCCCGACTGCAGCGCTGGCTGCGAGCCCGGCTGCGGTGCGGAGCCCGCTTGCGGCTGCGAGCCGGCTTGCGGTGCGACGGTCGAGCCGGCTGCCCCGACCCCCGATGCCTCGGCCTCGAAGAAGGCTGACAGCAAGGCGGTCGTGGCGGTGAGCCGCACGGTTTCGGTCAAGTGATAACGGGTCGATAGGTCGAACGGAGATCTGTTGCCCGACTTCGGCCAGTGAGCTCCGCCCGGGAGGAAACTCCCGGGCGGAGTTATTTATTGCGCCCGCCGGGCCACGTGCCTCGGGCTACAGGAGCTCCGCGGCCGGGCCCTGGCGGGCGACGCGGCCGGCGGCGAGTTCCACGACCCAGGTCGCCGCCCGCTTCGCGAAGCCGTGGTCGTGGGTGACCACCACCATCGTCTGGCCGCCTCGCGCGAGGTCGACGATCACGTCGAGCACCTCGGCCGTCATCGATGGATCGAGGGCGCTGGTCGGCTCGTCGAAGAGCATCACCCGCGGCCGCATCGCCAGCGCCCGCGCGATGGCCACCCGCTGCTGCTGCCCGCCGGAGAGCGTGGCGGGGCGAGCCTCCGCGAACGACCGCAGCCCCACGCGGTCGAGCAGCTCGACAGCCTCTCCGCGGGCCTGCTCGGCGGCCACGCGAAGCACCGTTTTCGGCGCGAGCGTCACGTTGTCGATCACGGAGAGATGTGGAAACAGGTTGAACTGCTGGAACACCATGCCCACATCCCGCCGCAGCCGCTCGAGCGTGGCCGGCGGATGCGGTCCCGGCGTCAGCCGATGGCCTGCGACCGTGAGGCCGCCCGCGTCAAAGGCCTCGAGGCCGTTGAGGCATCGCAGGAGCGTGGTCTTGCCGCTGCCCGACGCCCCGACGAGCGCCGTCACGCCCCCTTCGGCCCCCGCGAGGCTCACCTCGTGCAGCACCCGCTGGCTGCCGCGGGATTTCGAGAGCGACGTGACCTCGATCATCGCTGCGCCCCCGCCTCCAGCCGCCGCTCGAACCAACGCGAGAGCAGCGCCAGCGGCCAGCTCATCACCAGGTAGAGCACCGCCGTGACCACGGCGAGCTCCACGATCCGACCGGTGGAGAGCGCGAGCACGCTGTATCGCTTCGTGAGCTCGATCACCGTGATCGCCGAGCAGACGCTCGTGTCCTTGAAGAGGGCGATGAAGTCACTGGTCACCGGCGGCATCACGATCCGCACCGCCTGCGGCACGAGCACGTGTCGCAACGCCTGCCACTTCGTGAGGCCGAGCGCCAGCGCCGCCTCGAACTGCCCCGCCGGCACGGCCTTGAGCCCGGCCCGATAGATTTCCGACTCGTAGGCCGAGTAGTTGAGCGCCAGACCCACGATTGCGGCGACGACCGCGGGCAGGGCCAGGCCGATCTTCGGCAGCAGGAAGAAGATCGCGTAGAGCTGCAGCATGAGCGGCGTGCCGCGCAGCACCTCGACGTAGCCTGCGAGGAGGGGCCGCAGAAACGGCGGGCCATGCAGCCGCCCCACGGCCACCGCCAACCCGATCAGGATGGCCAGTGGAAACGACACGCAGGAGAGCAGCACCGTCATTCCCGCCGACCGCACGAGGAGCGGAAGCGTCTCGCGGACGAGCTCCCAGAAGCCGTGGGACGCAGCAGCGGGAATCTCGGCGGCGTCGCGAAGCAGCAGCATCTGCTGCCGCCCGGCGAGATCCCAGCGGTCGTAGAGGGCCTTGAGCCGGCCGTCGGCGATCAGCCGCCCGATGGTGGCGTCGATCGCCGCGGAGAGTTCAGGTGTCTCGCGGGAAGTGAGCACGGTGTAGAGGCCGCCTGCGAACGGCCGGCCGACCGTCCGCAGGTCTGCGAACCGGTCGGCATAGAAGCTGAAGATGCAGTCGTCCATCACCGCGGCATCGAGCACACCGGTGCGCACCTGCTCGAGCGAGTCGAGCGTGCCGTCGTAGCCGACGACCTCGACATCGAGATCGGTACGGCCACGCATCACGGTCTCGGCGGCCGAGCCGGTGAGCACGCCCACCTTCCACGCCCCGCGCGGTCCGGGGCTCGACAGCTGCTCGAACGCATCGAGCGGGCCGGCGCGAGGGCCAAGCAGCTGCAAGGCATAGGCGAAGTAGGGCCGCGAGCAGCGATAGTCGCGCTGCCGCTCCGGCGTGAGCTCGATTCCGTTGATCACGCAATCGGCCGAGCGACCGAGCAGCAGCGGCAGACGATCCCACTGTCCCTGCTGGAATCGGGCCTTCACGCCGAGCTCCGCCGCGATCAAGTCCGCGAAATCCACCTCGAAGCCCGTCAGCCGTTCGGGAGCGTCGGGGTCGGGAAACACATGCGGCCCGCCCCCTTCCTGATCGGCAGCCCACACGAACTCCCCCCGCCGCCGCACCTCATCGAGCTCGGCGGCACCAGCACTCGCGACGCCCACCACGAGCACCAGCACACACCAGCCCCACCCACTGAATCGTCGAGGCAGCGTGTTCATCCTGCGAACGAGCATCCTGACGAAAAAACGATGGCACGATCACGACATCTTGGATCATGATACTACCCCAACGACATCGCCTCTGACGCTCCCCAGCCAACTCGAGGCGTGAGGGGCTGCCCATGCCCCGAGAGCCGGCGTATGGAGACAAGCGCAGGCATGGATGCCGAAGCGCAGTCGGAGTCGAGTGAGCGAAAGCCCGGAGGGCTGCAGCGAACGTCCGGCTCTCGGGGCGTGGGCAGCCCCGCCCCACCCTGCCACCCATGAAACTCCGGC
>JBILVW010000395.1:0-3000 GCA_044370205.1 Pirellulales bacterium
ACCTCGACGAGAGCCAGCCGGCCGCCCAACTCGGTGCCCTGTAAGCCGGCTTCACGCTCGCTACAGTGATCGGTAGCGGGTAGCGTTGGTGCTGCCGCTGATCACGAGTGTGGGCACATGCAGCGATCGATCGCAGACGCCGGCTGGCGGTTCGACAACTCGTATGCAAGGCTGCCGGAGCCGCTCTTCGCTCCGGCAACGCCGGTGGCGGTGCGGTCACCGGCGGTGGTGGTCGTGAACGAGTCGCTGGCGGCCGATCTCGGGCTCGATGCGGCGGTCTTGCGGGACGCGGGACCGGCGGTCTTCGCCGGCAATGAGTTGCCCCCCGGGGCGGAGCCGATCGCGCAGGCCTACGCCGGCCATCAGTTCGGCCACTTCACGAATCTCGGCGACGGCCGGGCGATCCTGCTGGGCGAGCAGCTCGGGCCCGATGGCCGCCGCCATGACATCCAGCTCAAGGGGGCAGGCCGAACTCCGTACTCCCGCGGCGGCGATGGCCGCGCTGCGCTCGGGCCGATGCTCCGCGAATACGTCATCAGCGAGGCGATGCACGGGCTCGGCATTCCCACGACCCGCAGCCTCGCGGTGGCGACCACGGGGGAGGTCGTGCTGCGAAACGCCCCGCTCACCGGCGCCGTGCTCACCCGCGTGGCCGCCAGCCACATCCGCGTGGGCACGTTTCAGTATGCGGCGGCCGTCGGAGACGATCGTCTGCTGCCCGCGCTGCTCGAGCATGCGATCGCGCGGCACGATCCGGGGATCGCAGCGGCCGATGATCCGGCCGTGGCGTTTTTCGAGGCGGTGGTCGAGCGGCAGGCGGCGCTCGTCGCCCGGTGGATGCTCGTGGGCTTCGTGCACGGCGTGATGAACACCGACAACATGGCCGTCTCGGGCGAGACGATCGACTACGGGCCCTGCGCCTTTCTCGACGCCTACGACCCCGCAACGGTCTTCAGCTCGATCGACCAGCAGGGCCGCTACGCCTACGGCAACCAGCCGGGCATCGCCCACTGGAACCTCGCCCGGCTGGCCGAAAGCCTGTTGCCGGTGGTGAAGGGAAGCGAAGAGGCGGCGCTCGACGCGGTGCGGAGCGTCTTGGCCACGTTTCCGGAACAGTTTGCCGGGCATCATCTGGCCGGCGGCCGAGCCAAGCTCGGCTTGGGGAATGCAGAGCCTGGCGATCGCGACCTGTTCGCGGGCCTGCTCGGTTGGATGCAGGAAGCCCGGGCCGATTTCACGACCACGTTTGCCGCACTCGCGGCGATCGCGGAGTCGCAGTCGATTCCCCAGAGTGGCACGCCGGCTTCGCTCCAGCCCGGCTGCTCGGCTCCCGGCTTTCGCCCGTGGTGCGAGGCCTGGCTCGCGCGGCTCGCCCGCCAGCCGGGAACGCCTGCCGACGCCGCCGCGCGGATGCGGCGGGCAAACCCCGTCGTCATTCCGCGGAATCACAGAGTGGAAGAGGCGCTCGCCGCGGCCGAGTCGGGCGACATCGGCGCGGTGCATCGCCTGCTCGCCGCAATCCGCTCGCCCTTCAGCGAAACGGCTGACAACGAGCCATACCGCGCGGGCCCGCCACCGGGTTGCGGTGCCTACCGCACCTTCTGCGGCACCTGATCGGCTGGTCGTTCGGGGCAGCCTCAGCCACAGCCGGCTCGCCTCAGCCTGCGAAAATCTCCAGCCGTGCCGGAGCGTCGAGTCCGACG
This sequence comes from Pirellulales bacterium, assembly GCA_044370205.1. Taxonomy (GTDB): domain Bacteria; phylum Planctomycetota; class Planctomycetia; order Pirellulales; family UBA1268; genus QWPN01. Next base: position 1,704 of record JBILVW010000395.1, read on the forward strand.
GCGGCGGCGCGTGCGGAGAGTTCGTCGAGCGCCCGTCGTCCGGTCGAGCCGAGGTCGAGCGTCCAGTCGTTCACATAGAGATCGACGTGCTGCATGAGGACGTCGTCGCTGAATTCCTGGGCATGGGCTCGCATCGTCGCGAGTGGGGCATCGCGGTCGGCCAGGGCGAACGACAGCGAGTCGCGGATCACGCCCTGCACGGCGGCGAGCACGTCGCGCGACAGGCGGCGGGACGCCGTGATCCCGCCGAGCGGCAAAGGGCACGAGGTTTCTGCCTCCCATCGCGTGCCGAGATCCTCGACGAGGTGCAGGCCGTGGGCCTGCCACGTGAATCGTCCCTCGTGGATGCAGACGCCGAAGTCGGCCGTGCCAGCCACGAGCCTGGGCATGATGGCGGAGAAGACGTCGTGCTCGACGCGCGACGTTCCTGCGTGAAAGAGCGCGAACAACAGCGCCGCGGTCGTATGCCTGCCGGGGCAGAGCGTGAGCTGCGTGGCAGCGGACGGCCGGGTGTCGGGGGCGGCCGCGAGCAGGAGCGGCCCCACGCCGAATCCGAGCGCCGAGCCGCTCGGGAGCACGACGAGCTCTTCGGCCAGGGGAACCGCCGCGGCGAAGCTCAGCTTGCAGACGTCGAAATCACCACGCCGCATGCCTTGGTTGAGCTGCTCGATGTCGAGCAGCTCAACCGCGAACTCGAGGCCACGCCAGTCAACCGACCGGGTGAGCAGGCCGTGGAACGCGAAGGTGTCGTTGGGGCAGGTCGAGATGCCCAGCCGGATGATGCGGCTCACGGCGGACCTTCCAGCAGGCTTCGGGTGAGATCGGCGGCGGCGGTGAGCGCCCGCGGAATCTGCCAGTGGGCATGGTCTCGGTCGCCGGCCGTATTCGAAATGCCACGCACGATTTCCAGCGGCAGCCCGGCGAGCCGGCAGGCCAGGGCCACGGCGAAGCCCTCCATGTCTTCGGCCGCCGCGGTGGGAACGAGCTTCGTCCGCACGGCCACGTCGCCCGGGCTCGCCGCCGCTGCGCAGGCCGAAAGCAACAGCCCGCCGTCCGCCGCTGCCGCTGCGGACGGCCAGCCGCAGTCGATCACGTCGCCGATGACCGTGGCCGAAGAAGGAGGATCGCCGGGCCACTGGTGCCAGCCGAGCGCGCCGGCGGCAACGAACCGCTCGTCCGACCCCACCCCGACGCCGAAGCAGGCCACCCGCTCGAAGCGATAGGCGGCGCCGATCGCGAGCCTGTCGTCGTAGCGGCCGGCGATGCCCACGAGCAGGACTCGTGTCGGGGCATGGGC
>JBILVW010000396.1:0-2977 GCA_044370205.1 Pirellulales bacterium
GCGACGGTGCCGGCGACCGCGAGCACGGTGAGTCCTGCAACCAGCCAACGGGGTCTGATCGACGAGGGCATTGATGCGCTCCGGAAGACGGCCGGCTCAGTCGTGATCGCGACCGGGGTCGCGGTCGTGGTGGGCCTGATCGACGTGCACGTGAACCCCGGGGTGCGACTCAAAATACCTCTCCCACGACTCGTCCGCCACCTCGGCGCCGTCGAGGTAGAGATTCCGGAGGTTCGGCAGCCGCGCGATGGCCGCGAGTCCGTCGTCTCCCAGGGGCACGTCGATGAGGTGCAGCGACCGTAGGGTCGGGAGCTCCGCCACGGCACGGGCCACGTCGACACCGGCTCGCGCGAGCGGCGCGCCCCCGAGCCGCAGGCTCCTCAGGTCGGGCAGTGCCGCCAGCGCCCTGATTCCGGCAGGCGTGCACGCGGCCTGCGGCACATTGAGATCCCGCAGCGTGGCGCAGCGGGCCATGGAGCGGAAACCGGCGTCCGAGAGCGGCGAATCTCGCAGCCAGAGCCTTTCGATGTCGGGCAGCGTGGCGAGCAGTTCGGCCCGGGAGTCGTCGGCCACACCGGCTCTGAGGATCAGCTCCCGGAGTCCGGCGAGCCCGCGAAGCGATTCCCACTCCGCGTCGCTCAGCGGCGCTGTCGCGGTGATCCGCGTCGCCCTGCCAGCCGTCACGGCTGTTACCTGAGTGGCGAGCGATGCGGCCGCGGGTGTCGTCTGGTGATCACCGATGCCGTGCGGAGGCGTCGGCCGGCAACCGGCGGCGCAGAGGGCGAGAAGCAGGATGGCAACCGTCTGCGAGGAGAAAGGCCGTGGCCGACACACCATGAACGGATTGTGCCGGCAGCCCGTCTGGCTGTGCAAGACAAACGACGACGATGAGCGTAAGGCGGAGGTTTCACACGAACTCCGCAGCCCGAGCGGTGACCTGCCCCCACTGACGGAATCAGTTTCTATCAACAGGGTTGCCCTACCATGGGATCGAGGCCGGTGTACCGCCAGCAGGACTGACCTGGCAGCACATGCAGCAACAGGCTCACGACGCCGGCCTCCGGGAAACATTCACCCAGATCGCCGAAGACGCGGTGCAGATGATCCGAGACGCCTTCCCGCGAGTTCCCTCGCTTGCGGCCAGCGTTTGAAAACCCCGAAGATACGGCCGCAACATATCCGCAATCGCCTTTCCCGTCACCACGAACGGAACCAGTTCATGCTCCAGCCCGTCCACCGCGTTCCGCAACGGTTCACTCTGTCACTGTTCATGGCAGTCGCCCTCCTGCTCTGCCGGCAGGTATCGGCCCAGATCACTCCCGCCGATTACGCAGGTCTCACATCCGCAGACTATCTGGGCGAAGTCGAGGAACTTGCGGCTCTCACCGAGCAGCCCATCTTCACGGAAGGCCCCGCTGTCGCAGCCGACGGAACCCTCACGCAACCACTCGCCGCACCAGCGAAACTCTCGACACCCGCCCCGGCATCCACGTCATCTCGCCGACCGGCAGGCTGCTGGCATTCCGCCAGACGCCTGAAGACACAATCACCAACTGTTGCTTCGGCGGAACCGACAGACGCACCCTGTACATCACCTGCGGATCACGACTGCTGCAGATCCGCACACGGATTCCCGGAACTACGCTGCCGCGGCAGTGATCGCCGCTCGCTCCTTCCCGCAGTCGCCACAAAACGCACGCCGTGCTGCGACGGATTCTGCACGACCGCCGGGCTGTGCGGAACGTCCTAAGTCGGCGGATATCGCTAGGTCGGCGGTTCCTGGAACGCCTGCCGGCCCCTCCGCGGTGGTTTTTTGTCGCGTCGACGCAGACTCTCTCCGAGTGTGGCCTCACGCGACGGCTTGACTGACCTTTCGGCGACCGATAGCGTGCCGGCACGTTCGACACGGCGCGCGAGGGCAACAGCGGCGGTTTTCGTCTCGCAAGTCCGGTTCCATAGCCCGCGACACCGGCGATTCAGAAGGAGCAGCGGCCATGCGATGGGCAGCGCGGATGATCGGAGTCGTGATTGCGTTGGGCTGTGCAGTCGCGTTCGCGGAACCCGGCGCGGAGGTGCTTGAAAACTCGATCGGGATGAAACTCAAGCTTCTCCCCGCGGGCACGTTCACCATGGGGCAGGGTGGAGGCGGCACCAACGAGACACCCCATCAGGTGACGCTGACGAAGCCCTTCTACATGGGCGTATACGAGGTGACGAACGCCCAATGGAAGCAGGTGATGGGGAGTGTGCCGAGCAATTGGATGGATGACGACCGTCCTGTGGAGAAGATGATGTGGTCCCACGCGGTCAATTTTTGCGAAAAACTCTCCGCTCTTCCCGAAGAACGCAAGGCAGGCCGGGTCTATCGGCTTCCGACCGAGGCGGAGTGGGAATATGCGTGCCGAGCAGGAACAAACACCAAATACTCGTTTGGCGATGATGAATCTCAGTTGGGCGAGTATGGCTGGTACGAAGGGAATGCGGGCAGCCAAACCCACCCAGTGGGTCAGAAGAAGGCCAACGCGTGGGGGTTGCATGACATGCATGGAAACGTGTGGGAGTGGTGCAGCGACTTGTACGGCGTCTATCCCGAGGGCGCGGCGACGGACCCGCAGGGGTCGTCGAAAGGCGAAGAACGGGTCATGCGGGGCGGCTGCTGGGGCAACATCGCCAAGTATTGCCGGTCGGCGTACCGCTATGGGTACACATGGCCTTCCACGCACAACTATCTGGGGTTCCGCATTGCGCTGAGTCCGTCTGAAGTCAAGCCGCCGGAGGCGGATAAGCGAGCGGAGCGAGGCTCGCCGCCGCCGTAGGATGTTGCCACTCAAAAGGAGGAGCGACCATGCGATGGGAAGCGTGGATGATCGGAGTTGTCATTGCATTGGGCTGCGCAGGCGCGTTCGCGGATCCCGGCCCGGAGGTGCTTGAAAACTCGATCGGGATAAAACTCCAACTTCTCCCCGCGGGCACGTTC
>JBILVW010000397.1:0-2973 GCA_044370205.1 Pirellulales bacterium
CGGTGGTGGTCGTTGGGGCGTCCTGCGCTCGGTGGGATGCGGTGTTCTGTTCACGGTCCTTGCGACCGGCGCCGCATCCGCGGTCGCCGTCGAGGTCGCGACGATCGACAGCCTGCCGCTCGAGGCGGCCTACGGCGGCGGCGTGCACGCCTATTTCGCCGGCGACTACGCCCGAAGCCACGACGACCTGAGCTCGGCCATCCAAGGCGGCATCGCCGACCCCCGCGCGTGGTACTTCCGCGGCCTGGCGGCGCTGCGGCTCGGCCGGACCGACGAGGCCGAGGCCGACTTCACCGAAGGGGCCGAGCGCGAGTCGCGGGACGCGGGCAGCTGGCCGGTGTCGCGGTCGCTCGAGCGGGTGCAGGGGCCTGAGCGGCTGCAGCTCGAGCGGTATCGCATTCGCGCCCGCGTGGCCGCCCTGCAGCGGGATCGCGAGGCCGTGAAGCGTCGCTACTCGGGCATCGAGGAGGCCCAGCCCGAGATGCTCCGGCGGATTCGGCCCGTCGAGCGGCTGCCTGCGGCCAAGGAGAATCCGTTCGCCGACAAGCCGACGCCGGCGGAAGCAGCTCCTGCGGAGAACGTGCCCGCCCCAGCCGAGGAGCCGGCGGCCGACCCGCTCGCGGCTCCGGCCGAGCCTGCTGCTGAACCGGCCGAGCCTGCCGAGCCTGCTGCTGAACCGGCCGAGCCCGCGGCCGAAAAGGCCGAGGATCCGTTCGGTGACCCGGCCCCCGCGGCTGAAGAGAAGCCCGCCGCCGAGGCCGACCCGTTCGGCGCCGGTGGCGGCGCCCCGGCGAACGATCTCTAGATCGCGGTCCACGTGCGTGTATCGCCGGCTTGCGGGCGGCATGAGTTGCCTCGCTGGCGGCCGCACGCCACGCTCGGCATCCTCACGCCGACCCGCTCGCCTCCGTTTTCCAGATCGCCTTCCATCGCTCCGCTTCGAATGCGCGGAAGTCGGATGCGATCTAGCCGGAGGAGAGCCGTAGGCCGGCGGCGGCGAGCAGGAGCCAGCCGGCGATCAGGAGCGTGCCGCCGATCGGCACGATCGCGCCGAGGAGCTTCACGCCCGTGAGGCAGAGGGCGGCCAGGCAGCCGCTGAAGATCAGCGTGCCGATCGCGAAGCAGACCGTGGCCGCGACGAGGAGGCCGCGGCGTGCGGCCGCCTGCGGCAGAGCCGAAACGAGGCCCGTCGCCACGATCGCGACCGCATGCACGAGCGAGTAGCGAAACGCCGTATCCCAGTTGGCCGACTGGCCAGCCGCTTCGAGGAAGGTCTTCAGGCCGTGGGCCCCGAAGGCACCGGCGGCGACCGACACCGCGCCGAGCACCGCGCCGACGACGATCGCGAGGCGAGCCGGAGCGGTGCTCATGGCCGGGCGTCGCCCAGGAGCTTCTGCTCCTCCTCTTCCTGGATGATGATCCGCGGGGTCACCATCAGCATCAGGCTGTCGGTCGTGCGACCGAGGCCCACGTTCTTGAAGAGGCGGTTCACGTAGGGAATCTTCGAGAGGATCGGCACGCCGTACTCGTTGCGGCCCTCGCGGAGCCGCTTGATGCCGCCGAGCAGCACCGTGCCACCGTCGGGCACGCTCACGGTCGTGGTCACGGTCGTGAACAGGAACTCCGGCTGCTGGATCGTGGTGCCGTTGGAGGCGAGCTCCAACTCGTTCGTCTTCACCGCCTTGTTGTCGGAAGCGAGGTCGATGAGGCCGTTGTTGTTCTTTTCCTTGGCTTCCGACTTCTCGTCGCTGCTCTTGGCCCGCGAGGTCTTCGAGCCCTCGAACTGGAATTCCTGCACCTGGCCGATCTGCGAGAAGAACGGCACGAGCGTGAGCCGCACGAACCGGCGGTCATTCGAGACGACGGCCTGCACGTTGACGGCCGTGCCCTCGTTGAGCACGGTGATCACCGGCTGCTGGGCGGCGGAGAAGTCGCCGACAACGGGGATCACCGCCGTCACGAACGGCCGCTGCCGCGTGTCGGACACGAACGCCTGCTGGCCGTTGAAGAGCGTCACCTTCGGGGCCTGCATCACGTTCGACCGGGTGTTGCCCTGGGCCGCCTGGATGAGGAAGTAGGCCTCGATGTCGGAGAGGATCGCGAAGCCGAAGTTGGCGGCCGACGTGACGGGGTCGGGCAGGCCAGGCAGCGAGGGCACGGCGGCGGCCCCGAAACTGTTCTGTCGGAACGGAATCGAGAAAAAGTTGCGGGGCGTGGTGCCCGGCGCGGCGTTGATGCCGGTGGTCGCGTTGTTGCCGAGGGCCTGCTGCGTGAGGGCGACGCCCGGGTTGCCGGCGTTGTCGAGGCCGATCGTCTGCGACCGGCCGCCGGGATTCGCCTGCAGGCCCGCCGTGAAGGGCGAGGTCGAGCCGTTCGACTGCGTCGGGATCGCCGTCATGTTGAGCGGCTCGTTGACGTTGGACTGAATGTTGAAGTCGAAGTCGACGCCGATCCGCTCGAAGAACGTGTCGGCGAGCGTGATGAACCGCACCTCGATCGTCACCTGAAGATCCTGCAGCCGGCGGAGCTGCTCGAGCAATTCGGCGATCTCCTCGTGCACCTCCTGCGTCTGACTGATCACGAGGCTGAGGTTCGTCGCGAAGGGCTTGATCTGGCCCGCGCCTCCCTGGGGCTCCCAGGTCTCGAAGGCGACCGTGCTCTGGATCAAGTCCATCAGCGACTGGAAGTCGGCCTGCGCGCCGCCGGCCGACGAGGGGCCGAACGGGATCGCCGAAGACGAGCCATTGGCGTTGCCCCGGTTTTGAAACTGGGCCAGTGACGCGGAATTCACCTGGTCGTCACCGGTCGAAGCGCCGGCAGCATTGAGCCCGGCCGGTGGCGGGCCCACCTCCACGGAGAGAGCGTTCCGCAGCGAGGCCTGCGAGTAGCCGTCGCGCAGGGCGCCGGCGATGCCCAGCCCGTCGGACGAGAAATTCGGAATTGGCAGCACCAGGTCGGCCACCGGGTAGGTGA
>JBILVW010000398.1:0-2961 GCA_044370205.1 Pirellulales bacterium
CAGGTTGAACTCCACGCCCACCCGCCTTACGGCGCCGTGACCGCAGCCTTCGCATCTGTGACGGCGTCGGGCTGCTCGGGATCGTTGTGCTCGACCTGCGGCCAGTATTCGTCGAAGTCGAATTGCGGGCTGTTGTCGAGGTCGTGGCATTCGAGGCAGTTGTTGACCGCCTTCTGCTTGCCTTCGGGTGTGGCCAGGGTGAGCACGAGCTCCTGGCGGAGGCGGTCGCGTTCGGCGGCGCTGGCCCGCACGTCGCCGCGTTCGACGGCCGTGTGTGCCGCGGCTGGGCCGTGGCAGTTCTCGCAGCCCTGGTGGGCGAGGTGCGGCGTCTTCTCCATCCCGGCGAAGCCCCCCTCGAAGGGCTCGAACCGCTGCGGCGCCCAGCCGACGACGTGGCACGAGAGGCATTCCGGATCGCCGTCCCGCCGCGGCTTCTGCTCCTCGAGCGTCGTCAAGGCGGTGGCATGCGGCGTGTTTTCCCAGACCTCGTAGGCGTGCTTGTGGCAGTCGGCGCAGGCGGCGCTGCCGGCGAACCGGCGGCCGGAGGGATGGCGGATCGGCACGATACCGAGGCCGTCGAAGCCGAGGGCCTCGAGCTTCGTCTGATAGGTGGCGAGCAGCGCGATCATGTCGTCGGCTTCGCCCCAGCGGGCATCGAGCGGCACACGCTGGGCGCGGACAGGCCGCTTGGGATCGGCGAAGAAGCCGATCGTGACGGCGAACATCCCCTTGTGGCCGAGTTCGACGAGCCGTGCGCCCCCCGGCAGCGAACGGGGCTCGAGCGGCGGCTCGTCGGCGCCGCCGTGCGTGACGACGATGTCGAATTGCGGATGGGCCGCGGCGAGGGCCGCCGATTCCTCCGGCGAACTCCAGGAGAGGAGCACCTGGTGATCACAGCCCGCGGCGGCCAATTTCGGTGCGAGCTCGGCCAAGGCCTTGGTGGCCGACACGACTTCGATGTCGGGATTGCGAAACTGGGCGGCCTCCTTGTCGCCGAGGATGCTCGTCACCCCGATCTTGAGGCCGCCGACTTCGGTCACCCGAAACCGGGGGGTGATGCCGGCATCGATACCGAGAAGCCCCACGTTCCCGCCGACGAACGGCGTCGGCTCGTCGCCCACCTGCGCGACGGCGGCGACGAGTTCCTCCGCGGGCAGCCGCAGGTCGCCAGGGCCGAAGCCGACGGCGGCATACTTCATGGCCCGCAGACCATCGACGATCGACTGAAACTTGGCCTCGGTCTGCCGGCCGAACCGCTTCACCTGACCACCGAGATCGACCGCCATCAGCGGCCAGCCGGCGGCCGAGATCGCCTGCAGGAAGTTCTGTCGGCGGCTCAGGCCCCCCTTCTGATTCTCCTTGCCCGTGCAGCCGCAGGGCTCGATGTAGCCGTCGAGTTCGCCCGTGATCACGAGCACCGCCCGGGGCGATTCCCAGTCGGCGAAGATGCGGCCGTTGCGCTCCTGAAACTTCGTCACGACCGCATCGTCCACCCCGGCGCCGCGTTCGGGCGGTGCGGAGAGCGAGGGCGACGCACAGGCCAGCGCGACGAGTGCCGACACGAACAACGACGAACCGAGTTGGCGACTAGTGCGGAGCACGTTGATCTCTGGGGTCATTCTCAGGGGCCGATGGCGACACACACAGGGATGTTCAGCGTCGGTGAGTCGGGGTGGCCGGTCTCTACTTGAATCGTGCCTGCGGGGCCCTGCTCGGAACACAGGTGATTCGCGGCCCGGCTTCCCGCCGGCACCACCACCGAAACCGGAATCCGCACGGCCCCGCCGTCACCGATCGGCGTCGATTCACCGACCGTCACCTGGAGCGAGTCGGGCACGACCTTCTTCACGACCGGCTTCACGCGATCTCGGTGCGGTCCACGGGCGGTGATGAACAGTTGCGTCCGCAGGCCTTTTTTGCCGGAGACCGTCCCCAGCACAAGCGCCTGCCGGGAGGAATCCCATGCGGCGCCCGCGAGCACAAGATCGCCTCCCACCGTGGCCTCCACCGGCACCGACACGGCCACCTCCTCCGGAATCCGGATGACCGCGTCGATTGCCGTGCGGAGCGGCCCCAGCGGCAGTCCAGGCCGGAGTTCGAGCGTGAGCAGCAGGCCTCCCGTGGCCCCCGGCTCCGCATCCAGTTCGCTGGCAGGCAGGGCAGTCGAGGCAAGCGAGAAAAGCTGGTCGGCCTGCGGATGCTCGATCACCAGCCGATCGACCTGCGGTGGCGCCGTGCCAAACGTGAACAGCCGCACCTCCGTCCGCTCTCCCGCAGTCGCTGACACCCGCGGCAGGAGCACGGCATCAGGCACGGCCTTCCAGGTCGGCACGACGGTGCCCTCGACGACGAACACCACCTCGGGCCGCCGCGGGTCGTCCGTCAGGATCGTGGCCTGCTGTCGAAACGGCCCGCCGGGCCCCTTGCCCTTCCATTGGAGCGTCACCTTCGTGCTCCCGCCCGGCGGCACCAGCTTCTCGGCGGCAGGCTCCTCCCCTTCGGCTGCCTCGAAGTCGGAGATCGTGCAGGTGCAACTCGTCGCGCCACGGCGAAGCGTGAGCGGCCCGGTGCCCGCATTGCGGATCACGAAATCGTGCGTCCCGCTGCCGCCGGTGCCGACCGTGCCGAAGGCGTGCGTGGTCTCGGTCACCTCGACGGCGCCTGGAGCCCCGCCCCCCCGCGCCGTCACTCCCGGACGGAAGTCGCCGACCTGCCAGGGACGCGAAACGGCCTGCAGCACCGCACCGCCAGCCCCGACGACGCCGCCGCACACGACGGCCACCGCCGCAACGGCCCACGGGTTCGGAATGCGGAAGGTGTTCATCAGCAGGCGGATCGGGGGTGGAAACAATGATGACTCAGTCATCATAGCGGTCGACAGGGAGCCAGCGGCTCCCGCCGCGGGATCCCCTCGCTCGCGCTCAGGGCTTCCATACGCCACGTGTCCGCGGCTCCCGCCGC
>JBILVW010000400.1:0-2948 GCA_044370205.1 Pirellulales bacterium
GCCAGCGGACGGAACGGTGTTTCCGCCGCGCGGATCGTGCCGATTCCACCGGACGATCGGATTTCGTGTCAGCCACCCCGGATCGTCCCATGCACACCGCGTCAGCCGCCCGCGAGGAACAGCCCCGTCGCACCCGGCCGTCCAGGCTCACCGTGTTCACGACCGCGTTCGTGGCCGGCGCCGCAGTGGCCTTTGGCGTGAACCGGATGCTCGATGTGCATCTCGCCCAAACGCGACCGCAGGTGGAATGCGAGCCGATCTTCGTGGCCCTCCATGCGCTGCCGCAGGGCTCCCCGATCACGGTCTGGGACGTGGCGCTCAAGGATTGGCCCCGCGCGATGCTGCCGACATCGGCGTTGCGGGCCCGCGACACGTTCGAGGGCATGGTGCTCAGGCACCCACTGCGGGAAGGCCAGCCGCTGCTTGCCGTGCAACTCATGCCGGCGAGTGCGACCACGACGCCGGCGGCAGCGCCCGCGGAGCAGTCGTTCACGGCTCCGCCGCCCGCCGCACCCAACACGCAGTCTGCGAGCGTGCCCGAGGCTGATCTCTGGACGCCAGCCGAGCCGGCAACGCCCAAGGTGGCAGCCGTCCCGCGGCCGCAGGTCAGTAAGACCGATGTCGAGTTCGTGGCTCCAATACCGCAAGAGGTTTCTCCAGACCAGGTCGACGCGTCACGCGAAGTGGGCACGTCACGCCGTGACGTGCTGCCCCCCGACGACGGCGTCGCCGGGCCACTCGCGCAAGAAGCTGCGCCCCCGTCCGAACCCACGCTCGCGGAAGCCCCCGAAACAGTCGCGGCAGCTCCTGAGTCACAGGCGGTCCCCACGCCCGGCCTGCTGCCGCCGAGCGAGCCGCTCTATGCTCCGGTGCCGGCTTCGCCGCCCACCGCTCTCGACGGAGCGCTTTCCGGTGTCGGCGATCTCTCGTCCACGAGTGACAGCGAGGGGAGTGATCAGAGCACGAGTGTCCTGAAGCACCCGCCCTCGGGAGCCGCCGCTGCCACGACGCAGCAGCAGCCGTCGGCTGGACGCTACCTCGTGGTGCCAGAGCGAATTGCCCTCCAGGCCGATTCCTCGTTCGCGCCACCACCGGCAGCTCAGCCTGCCGCGCCCAGCCCGGCCGAATCTCCGGCGCAGCGGCCGCAGAGTCAAACCGCCAGGTCGACAGCACAATCAAGTGCCAATTCATCGTCAAAGGCACCGCAGCGTTCCGCCACCTCCACTCCCTCGCCCAAGCGGTCGCAGCCGCCCGGAAACGCGACGGGGCGACAGACGCCGGCGGCAACCGCCCGGCCCCGGGGCGGCATGTTTCCCAATCTGTCCGCTGGCATCGAAGCCTGGACGGGTTCTGGAAAACCAGTTGCCGCTCAGCCGTCGCCGACGCCCCGCTGAGCCACCCGCCATGGCTGGCGGTCCGGCTACGTCTGGGATCGGCTCAGGATGAGGCCGGCTGCGGCCAGCGCGGCCCCACCGGCCGCGATCGTCCAGAGCAGTCGGGTAAACGCATCGGCTGATCGATAGATTCGCTGACTGCGGGCCTCTTCGGGCAGCGGCGGCCGCTCCACGCCCGAACGGGCCATCGATGCCCAGGCTCGGTGCACCGCACCGATATCGGAGGCCGCGACTGCGGCACGGATGTCGTCATCGGCTGCCAACGGACCTCCGGTCGCCAACGCCCGCAGGCCGATCGCGCCGGCGGAGGCGACGACCGCAATCAGAAGCCCGGCCAGGCCGCAGGCATGACCAAGCGTCCACCGGCGCCGCGGCCGGACCTCGTCCGGGGCTTCTTCGAGACCGCCGAGTTCACCCAACCGAGGGACGGTCTGTTCGGCGCCGCAGGCCGGACATCGCACCCGATCCCCGGCCTGACCGGCCGTGACCGCAATCCGCGCCGAACAGTCGCACGGCAGCAGAAAACGTTTCATCTTTCCCCGAGCCGCGGGCTTGTCGACGGGCTGGCGGCACTGCGGCCTCCCACGGAGCCGAGCACTGCCGGCAGAAACTCTCCCAACGAACTCTTTTACCATCCGGGCCTTGAAACCTCAGAAAAAATTCGATTTTTCTCCAAAAAAAACTGGCCTTCGGGAGGTGACAACGGCATAATGTTGCGTCCCTCGGAAAGCCCCCTGGTGACGTCGAGAATCGCCCTGATTTTCCTCCCAGTTTCCGCAGACTGCCGAAGATGGTTCGTCCGGCTGGACTTGCTCGCCCCTTGAATCACACTGTCGGCTTTCCGAATGATTTGGCCGAACCCCGCCGCGGCTGAGACGTAGACGACTCCGCTGATTCGATTCCCTGTTTATCGCCCACCATTTTGCGCCCGATTGGTTCGTCGTTTCGCAGGATCCCTGAAGGAGCACCCCCTTGTACGACTCGCTGCTGGATGAACTCGAAGACGATGTCGTTTCCAATCCCCAGGAAGTCGAAGAGCTGACCGAGAAGGTCGTCGACGCCGAGGAGGCCGATGCCGAGCTGCTCGTCGATGAGACCGACGCGCCGGCGCTGGCGGAAGGCGACATCGAGGCCGAGGCCGAAGTCGAGGCCAACGGCGATGCCGACGACGTGCTCGTCGAGCAGGTGGAAAACTGGTCGGACGATCCCGTGCGGATGTACCTCACGCAGATGGGCGAGATCCCGCTGCTGACCCGCGCCCAGGAGATCTACCTCGCCCGCCAGATCGAGACGACCCGCGCCCAATTCCGGGCCAAGCTCCTGGAGTGCGAGTACGTCTGTGAGCAGGCGTTCCGCATCCTGTCGCGGGTGCATCGCGGCGAGCTGCCGTTCGACCGCACCGTGCAGGTGTCGGTGACCGACAAGCTGGAGAAGGATCAGATCCTCGGCCGCCTGCCCCACAACCTGCGGACGCTCGAGGTGCTGATCAAGCAGACCAAGGCCGACTACCGGATCGCCCTCTCCAAGAAGCGGAAGATGTCGGAGCGGCGCGAG
>JBILVW010000399.1:0-2948 GCA_044370205.1 Pirellulales bacterium
GAAGCGACGGGACGTTTGATCCAAGCCCTGAGCGGAAGCGAGGGGATGCCGCGGCGGAAGCCGCGGGCGGGTTGCGACGGCACCGGCGCCGCCGACGCTCCCGCGCCGGTTCCACGTGAAACCGGACAAAGATGGATGTCTGCGCAGGCTCAGTGAGTGGCGTAATCGGCGGCGGCTGCGCAAGTTCGCCGGTTTCACGTGAAACCGCGTCGTCCTCCTGGGGTGACCTTGCGCCGGGGGGCGGTTTGGCGGGATGGCGGTCGCAATGTGACGATCGTGCCCGGGGTGGCCGATATTCCGAGGGCACGTGTCGTGCGTCGAAAAGCGGCGGAAGGGATTCTGCGCGTGGGAAGGATTCTCTGCGTGGCCAATCAGAAGGGCGGGGTCGGCAAGACCACCACCGCCTCCAATCTCGCGGCGGGGCTCGCCCGGGGCGGGATGCGCACGCTCCTCGTCGACCTCGACCCGCAGTGCAACGCCACGACCGGTTTCGGTGCCATGCCGGCCACGACCCATCCGCTCGTGCTGGAGACGCCGCTGTGCCAGTCGGTCGTCGAGACCACGGTGCCCGGCCTGTCGATCCTGCCGGGCAGCCGGAGCGTCCGCGACGTGGAGCGGATCGCCGCCCAGGCGCGGCAGGGCTCGGCCGTGCTCGAGAGCCATCTCTCCCGCGGCCTCGGTGCCTGGGACTACTGCCTCATCGACTGCCCGCCGTCCGTCGGGGAACTCACCCGCACGGCGCTTGCCGGCAGCACCGAGGTACTGATGCCGATCCAGTGTGAATACTTCGCGCTCGAGGGGCTCACCCAGATGATCGAGGTGATCCGCGACGTGATGCAGGAGCGGCCCGGCCGGCTCTCGTTCAGCGGCATCGTGCTCACGATGCACGACGCGGCGCTCGAGCTGACCGCGGAGGTCGAGGCCGAGGTGCGGGATTTTTTCGGGGAGATCGTCTTCGAGACGGTGATCCCCCGGGACGTGGCCGTCTCAGAGGCGCCCAGCCACGCCCAGAGTGTCATCGACTACGCGCCGCGCTCACGGGGAGCGCGGGCCTACACGGAACTCTGTATGGAGGTACGCGACTGTGAGTAGGGAACGACGCCTGGGACGCGGACTGGAAGCGCTCTTGGGGCGGGCCGGCATGGAGCCGGCGGCCCCCGTCACCAACGGCTCGGCTGCGGTCGCCACCGCACGGCCGGCGGCCGCAGGAGCGTCCGGGCTCGCTTCCGGTTTGGGCGCCGGCGCCGCCCGGCTCATCCTCCATGCTCCCGAGGAGCTGGAGCAGGCGGCCGCCGCGCTGCCCACGAACGACGTCGCTGCCACCCTCATCGACCCGAATCCCTGGCAGCCGCGGAGCGTGCTCGGCGATGCCGATCTCGCCGAGCTGACGGCCAGCTTGAAGGAGCACGGCCTCGTGCAGCCGATCGTGGTGCGGGCGCGGGGCGACCGCTACCAGCTCATCGCCGGCCAGCGGCGGCTCGCCGCGGCGCGGAAGCTCGGCTGGGGTCAGGTGGCCGTGCGGGTGCTCGACGTGGACGACCGGCAGATGGCCGAGATCGCGATCGTCGAGAACCTCCAGCGGCGCGACCTCGACGCGCTGGAGAAGGCGGCCAGCTTCAAGCAGTATCTCGCCACCTGGAACTGCACCCAGGACGAACTGGCCAAGCGGCTCTCGGTGGACCGTTCCACCGTGGCCAACCTGATCCGGCTGTTGGAGCTGCCGCCGGCGGTGCAGCAGAAGCTGCGGTCGGGCGGGATCTCGATGGGCCACGCGCGGGCCCTCCTGCCGCTCGGCGACGAAGACGAGCAGATGCGGCTGGCCGAGCGGGTGGTCGCCGAGGGGCTCTCCGTGCGGGCGATCGAGGGAGAGGTGCAGGAGATCATCCGCCGGGAGGAGGCGGAGGACATCGACGTGGGGCTCGCCGCGGCGCGGGTTGCCTCGGAGGCGGCGCATGGAACCGGCGTCGCGGCCCCGAAGCGGAAGCCGGGCCGGCCGGCAACGCGGCGGTCGAGCGAGATCGTGGCCGTGGAGAACCAATTGCGGCGGGCGCTCGGGGTGAAGGTGGTGGTGCACGCCAACGGCAAGGGAGCCGGCCGGATTGTGATCCCGTTCGCCGACCTCGACGAGTTCCAGCGGCTGCTGGAGCACGTCTGCGAGTGAGGGCGGCGGTCTGGTACACTTGGCAGTCGCTCGGGGCGTAGCGCAGTTGGTAGCGCGCTTGGTTTGGGACCAAGAGGTCGAGTGTTCGAATCACTCCGCCCCGATTTGGTTTGGCGTGAACAGGTGTCACGCCGAAAAGAGCCGCAGGCCGGCCCAGACGGCAGCAAGCGCGGCCGCATTGGTGCCCACGATGTAGGCCAACGCCGACAACGCCCGGCCCGCCTCCAGCATCTCGACCGACTGGAAGGCGAACGACGAATAGGTCGTGAACCCGCCCAACAGGCCGACGAGCAGGATCGTCTCTTGGGCGGTCGAGAGCAGGCCCCGCGAACGCGTGAGGGCGAAAATCGCCCCGAAGGCGAACGATCCGAGCACGTTGACCGCAAGCGTGCCCCAGGGAAATGCGGGGCCGACGAGGCGATATGACACGGCGTTCACGCCGGCGCGGAGCAGCGTGCCGGCCGCACCGGCGGCCGCGAGCCAGAGGGCGTGGATGGGCGTCATCGGGGGGCTCACTTCGGGCGGTCGGGTGCTCTCCGCAGCAGTCTGGCATCCCGGCCCGCCCTCGCCAACGCCGGCCCTGGTTGACCGGCGGCTGGCGTCGGTTACATTTTGATTAGTCAAAAACTATTGTTTGGCAAGCCAAAAATTCTTTTTTTGGGGATTCGAATGTCGGGCGCCACAGCTTTCTCGTCGCCTCCCCGGGGCTTCAGTCTCGTGGAACTGCTCGTGGTGATTGCGATCATCGGAACGCTGATCGGTCTGCTCCTCCCCGCGGTGCAGTCGG
>JBILVW010000401.1:0-2947 GCA_044370205.1 Pirellulales bacterium
CGCACCGCGATGCCACCGGCGAACGTCGAATCCGCCGAAACCGACAGGCTCTCCAAGGCCGTCGTCGAACCGATCGAAGCGGCCGCCGACAGGCTGCCCGTGATCGTCAGCGACTCCTGACCCAAGGCCGTGCCGTTCACCGTCGAGAGGAACCGAGCCGTACCAACGGCCGATCCGTCCACCACGTCGATCGCGACGTCGGACGCGAGTTTCGTCGCATGATGGAACACGACGTCGCCGCCGGCGGTCGTGATCGTGTCGGTGAGCGTGAGGCCCGAGGCCGCCCGGAGTTCGACGGCCGCGCCGGTCGCCTTCGAGGCCGTAACCAGGCCGACCGTCATCTGGCCGGCATCGGCGACCGAGAGGCTGCCGGTGTTGGCCGTCAGCGTGCCGATCGCGTTGCCCTCCGCGAGCGTCCACGTGCCCCCCGCACCGCGGAGGTCGAGCGTCGCGGCCGTCACGAGGCCCGCCGCCGTCTGGCCGACGGTGCCCCCGGACCGCAGCGTGGCGGTGGCCGTTCCCACGGCGATCCCGCTCACGCCGTCCACGGTGCCGATCGTGTAGCCCGAGTCCTCGCGGATCGAGATCGCGTCGTCGGTGGTGTCCACGGCGAGCGTGTCGAAGGCATTGCCCGATGCCTCGAGCGTGACCGCGCCGCCGCTCGACACCCGCAGGCCGGAGGTCGCGATCGGGCCCGCGTTCGTCTGGCTCGTCGTGGTGCCGGAGATGAGGCTCACAGTGGCCGTTGACGAAATCGGCGCGTTCACCGCCACCGCCCCGGCCGCCTCGAGCCGCACCCAGGGGTTCCGCTCCGCCGCCGTCTCGTTGATCGCCTTGCCGACCGTGACGTCACCCGTGCGGGCCACGAGCCGCAGGAACGACGCCGACGCGGCCACGTCGACCTTGTCGGCCACCGTCACGGAGCCGCCCACGATCGTCGTGGCTGTCGCGAGCCACGAGTTCCTGCTCCCCTGCCGCGTGCCGATCGAGCCGATGGTCACGTCGCCGCTGCCGGCCGCCGCGTCGCCGATCACGAGGCCCTTCCAGCCGGCCGCGATCGCAGCGAGGTCGGCGTCGGAGACGTCGAGCGTGTTCGTCGCGCTGCCGATCGGCGAGCCCACGCGGATCGGCCGGCTCGCGGACGAGGGCTTGATCGAGAGGGTCGCGGTCGCGGGGCCGATGACGGTGGCCTGACCGCCCTTGAAGTTGAGGTCGTCGCTCGTGAACGTCGTGTCGCCGCCGGCCTTGAAGGCGTCGTTCACCTCGACGAGCGCGGCGGCGATCTCGACGGCCGACTTCGCATCGACGAGGCCGTTGAACCTCACGGTCCCCGGCACCGACTCGATCCGAAACGTGCCGAGCACCGTGAGCCGGCCCGCGAACGTGATGCCGCTGGCGCCAGTGATCACGAGGTCGCCGCCGACGGTGACGTCGCCGGAGAACATGACGGCCGCGGAGGCGTCGATGACGAGGTTGCCGCCGACGTCCACCGCGCCCCCGATCGTGACGGCGCCCACGAGATCGTCCGCGGCCGCGGTGGGGTCGGTGTCCGCGCCCGTGATCGTGAGCGAGCCGGTGAGGCTCACCGACTGCTGGAGGTTGATCGCACCGCGGGTGGCGCTCGTGATCGTGAGATCGTCGAGCTTCCACCGGCTGCCGATGGCGCCCGTGATGGTGACGGCCGTCTCGGCCGCGAGCGTGAGATCCTCGTCGTCGCCCTGGTCGTCTCCCGTCGGGGAGCCGTCGACCATGCCCTTGCCGGTGCCGAAGACCGTGATCACGCCGTCGGTCGCGGTGACGACACCCGCCACGCCCGCATGGACGATGACGTTGTCGTCGATCGAGATCGACGCGCCCGTGAGGGTGGGCGCGGCGGCATCGAGGTGGAACGTGCTGCCCGAGCCGATGATCGACACCGGGCCCGTCGCGGAGAGTGCTCCCACGTCGAGGGTGCCGCCGGCGCGGGGCGCCCGTAGCACGACGCCGCTGCCGAGCGAGGCCTCGGGCGAGTGGAAGAGGTGCTGCCCTTCGATCCGGCCGATCACGACCTGCGTGAAGGCGGTGTCGAACTGGGCGATCTCGTCGCCGTCGAGCGTGAAGTCGTAGGGGGCGGCGACCTCGATGTTCGGGGCGGTCGTGTAGTTGCGGCCCGCGTTCGTGACGCGGAACTCCTTGACGGCGTAGCGGCCGCTCACGGGATCGGGCTTCGATTCGAGGATCGCCTGCACGAGCGCCTGGCCCGGCGAGGCGATCGATACGCTCGGGGCGGAGGCATACCCGCCGCCGCCGTTGGTGATCGTGAAGCCCGTGATCACGCCACCCGGGCCGACGACCGCCGTGGCCTCGGCACCGCGGCCGCCGCCGCCGGAGAGCGCGATCGTCGGCGGCTCGTCGGCCGAGTAGTTCGTGCCCGCGAAGACCACGTCGATCGCCACGACCTGGCCGTCCTGCACGACGGCCGAGCCGAAGGCCCGCTGGCCCGCGGGGTCCACGATCACGAGCGGAGCCGCGGTGTAGCCGCGGCCGCCCCAGAACTTCGTGGCATCGAAGCCAATGAGCTTGCCGTCCTGCACGATGCCGGCCGTCCGCGCCCGCGTGCCCGCAAGGCCGATCTGGGCGTTCACCTTCACCGGCTGCAGTTCGATCGTGCCGCCGACCGTGTCGCCGCCGAGCGGCACGTTCACCTCGACGTCGTCGGCCGTGAGCTTCACGTTGGCCGTGCCGACGGCGATCTGGCCCCCCTCGTAGACGATCTTGTTCGTCTTCGGGTCACGGTCGTAGATCGGGATCGTCTTGGCGGCGTCCTGCCAGAGCGGCCGGCCCTGCGAGTCGAGGGCCTGCTTGGGGGCCCCCAGCTCGATCGCACCGCCGAACGTGGTCAGCGTGACGGCGCCGTTGGTCGTCGTGATCCCGTTCACGCCGGAGTCCGCGCCGACCCGCACGCCGT
>JBILVW010000060.1:0-10595 GCA_044370205.1 Pirellulales bacterium
GGAAGCTCTTCGGCACCTCCACGATCGGGTCGCATCCAGCCAGATCAGCTCCGGCGGCTGCTCCTCATGATCCGCCCCGCTCGGCCGACGCTTGCCGAAGTGCCATTGGCCGACCTATCCGTCAAGACTGACGGCGACGTGTTTCCCGTCGGCTCGTCTGACATGAAGCCGTTTCCGCCAGCCGCGCCCGATGGCAAGCGGAGCTTTCCCACGGCCAGGCTCGCGCGGCACGCCCGAGTGGAACCATTACTACGTGCGGGCGATCGACGGCGAAGTGCGGCTCTGGGTGAACGGCCACGAGGTCTCTGGAGGCACCGACTGCTTTCCTTCAACCGGCTTCATGTGCCTCGAGTCGGAAGGCGCGCCCGTCGAGTTTCGCCGGCTGCGGATCCGCGAACTGCCCGACGCCCGCACCGGCTTCGCGCCCCTCTTCAACGGCAAGGATCTCTCCGGCTGGCAGGGAGACACCGCGGGCTACGAGGCCGTGGCCGGCGAATTGCGGAGCAACCCCGGCGTCGGCGGCAACCTGCTCACGACCGAGGAGTTCGGCGACTTCGTGCTGCGGTTCGACTTCAAACTCACGCCGGGGGCCAACAACGGCCTCGCGATCCGGGTGCCGCCGCAGGGCAATGCCGCCTTCGACGGGATCGAACTCCAGATCCTCGACGACGGTCACGAGAAGTACAAAGACCTGCAGCCCTGGCAGGCCCACGGCTCGATCTACGGCGTGGTCGCCGCCGAGCGGGGAAAGTGCCTGAAGCCAGCGGGCCAGTGGAACTCCGAAGAGGTGACCGTGCAGGGCACGAAGATCAAGGTCGTGGTCAACGGCAAGACGGTCGTCGATGCCGACACGGCGCCCTTCCGCGATGGCCAGGCCACGCTCGACGGCAAGCCGCATCCCGGCCTCGCCCGCACGCAGGGCCACATCGGCTTCGCGGGCCACCACGACGAAGTCCACTTCCGCAACATCCGCGTCAAGCGACTGTAAGACAGGCTAAAGCCTGTCCTACAACGGCCGGACCCACACGTTGCGATACCGCGTCGGGCTGCCGTGATCTTGGAGGAAGAGCGGGCCGCGGCCGGTGGCCCGCAGCTCCTTCTCGATGCCGCGCAAAAAATCCGTGACGCCGTGCCGATACGGCACGTACGGCGACCGCGGCTCGGTAAACGTGAGCCCGTCCTGCACAAGCTTGCCATTGAGCCAGGCCGTGACGCTGCCGGCCTGCGTGATCCGGCCGCTCGCATCGCGCCGGGGTGCGATGAACCGAATGTCGTACACCTGCCACTCGCCGGGCCGCCGGGCCGCGTTCACGAGCGGCGGCCCGAAGCGGTAGAGCGCCCCCTCGTCCTGCTCCGTCGGCGGCTCGACGCCGAACGAGTCGTAGATCTGCATCTCGTAGTGGCCGTGGAGATAGAGGCCGCTGTTGCCGTGGGCTGCAGGATCGACCATGAACTCGGCGTGAATGTCGGCGTCTTGAAAACGCTCATTCGACACGATGTGGTTGGCGTGGCCCTTCGTCGTGTTCACGACGAGCGTGCCGTTCTCCACCTTCCAATCGATCGGCCCGCCGTTCATGGCCGTGAACGCCGGCGGCGCGGAGCCGTCGCCAAAGAGCACAATCGCCCCGGGGGGCGGCGGCGCGGGCAGCGAGTCCTGCGCCGGGCGAAACGCGCCGCCTGCCGGACTGGCATCCGGCGGCTGGACCGCCGGCAGGTTGCGATCGGCAAAGTCGGCGAACCGCTGCCAATCGTATTCGAGGAGATCGTGCCCGCCCTTCCGCACGTGGTAGCCGATCCGCCCACTGCCGACAGGTGCATCGACTGGCGGCCACTCGGCAGTGCCCAGCCCTGCGAACCCAAAAAGTTTCCACACCGGCTCAGCTGCAACGGCCGCGAGAAACTCGCCGCGCGGGTCGGCCCAGCGGTCGTCGATGGCACTCGCCACGTAGAGCGGCCGCGGCGCCACCATCGCGAGCAACACATGCTGATCGGTGGGCATCTCGGCCTCTCGCCCGGCATACGTGGCGAACGCAGGGCAAAACCAGTGCGGAAACCGCGTCGTGATGTCGGCGATCGCTTCGCCGTAGTTGCGGCGTTCGAGTGCCGCGCCGCCGCAGCCCGACTCGTTCGACACGACCATCGCGAACCGCTCGTCGCAGGCGCCCGCCCAGAGCGCCGCCTTGCCGTTGCGCGAGTGGCCCACCACGATCGCGCGCGTGGCGTCGATCTCGGGCTGCCGCACGAGCCAGTCGAGGATCCGCGACAAGCCCCACGCCCAGGCCGCGATCGCGCCTGGCTCGTCGGGGGCCAGGTCGCCGTCCGCCGGCCTGCCGAGCGCAGCGAGAACGCTCTCGGCCCAGCCGTCGGGCTTATCGGGAAAGATGTCGTCGTAGCAGGAGGTGGCCATTCCGTAGCCGCGGGCGAGCATCGCCGGGGCGGCATGCTCCGCCTCGTTGCCCTTGAAGTTGAGGTACAAGAACACGGGCACGGGCCGCGCGGACTTCGGCAGATAGACGAGCAGGTCGACGGTGGGCGTCTTCGGGCCATCGCCGAGGCGGAGCCTCAGCTGAAGACGGGTCGCACGCACGCCACCCGCGAGCGTTACGTCGGCCCGCTCAGGTTCCCCCGCCACCATCACCGGCGCTGGCGGCAGCCTGCGTCCGTAGACGTTTTTTTCAAGCAGCGCGAACTGGTGCGGGCGGCACCGGCTCGTCCAGTCCTCGGGCGTCGCAGCTGGCTTCCCATCTGGCCCCGCGAGCACATCCGGCAGCGTGTATGGCACGACGGCCGACTCGTCGTAATTCGGGTCTGCACCGGTAGCCGTTGGCATCGTCACAAGCGCGAGGCCGAAGACGGCTGCAACCAGGCTTCGATCACACGCCCCAACGCATGACCCGCGTCCCATGGAAAACCCTCCGATCGATGGCCCGGCACTCCCCACACATGCTCCCGAAAATCTCAGCCCGCCACGCCACAGCGTTTGATCGAGGCCTGGATTCGCTCGGCGAGCCGCTGCCGATCGGCCCGCTGGGCGTCGGTCGCCGGCTGACGCGACTCGCCCATCGCGAAGCCCCGCAGGCCCGCCGCGATCCGGAAGCCCTCGGGAAAGTCGGCCCCGAGAAACGCGATGTCGAGGAGGTCGGTGATCTGCCGCTGCCGGGCAAACGCCGCGTCGAGCCGGCCAGCCCGCACGTCGTCGTAGATCGCCCGCGTCACCTCGGGCACGACCCCGCTCGTGGCATGCACGCCGCCGTCGCAGCCGGCGAGCAGCATCGGCACGAGCGCCGCGTCCCAGCCTGTGAAAAATGCAAACTCGGGCCGGATCGGCCGCACGGCTGCGATCAGCCGCTGCATGTGTGAGATGTCGCCGCTCGAATCCTTGATCCCGATCACTCGCGGGAATTCCTCGGCGAGCCGCCGCGTCGTGGCCACGTCGATCGGCGAGGCGAGCATCGGAATGTTGTAGAGCGTGACGTCGATCGGCGTCTCGCGGGCGATCTCGCGGAAGTAGGCATACACGCTCTCCGGCGAGAGCTTGAAGTAGAAGGGCGCCACGATCGCCACCGCCCGGGCTCCGGCTTCGAGCGCGTGCTGGCAGGCCTGAATCGTCTCGGCCACGTTGGCCTCGGCCGCGCCGGCCACCACGGGCACACGGCCCGCCGCGGCCTCGCAGACGACGCTCGTGATCCGCCGGCGCTCTTCGGCATTGAAGCGGGTGAACTCGCCGGTCGAGCCGTTCGGGTAGAGCCCGTGCACGCCCTTGTCGACGAGCCAGGAGACGTAGCGGGCGAGCTCTGCCTCGTTGATCCGCCCGCGCGCGTCGAGCGGCACCATGTGGGGCGTGAGGATGCCGGAGAGCGGAGCGGAAGCAGGTGCGGGCATATTTCGGTCCTCGAGCCCTTACGGGCGATGCAGGCTGTCGAGCACCCGCTCCTTCATGCCGCCCACGTGGGCCTGCATCAGCTTGGCCGCCTTGGCTGGGTCGCGCTTGCGGATCGCCTCGTAGATCTCGCGATGCTGTTTCGCCGTGGGGATCGCGCGGGCGGCGAGCGTGGCCGAGTCGGTCTTCATAAAGTTCCACGACACGACGAGCGAAAGGATCTGGGCGTTCTCGAAAAACCGGCGGGCCACGCAGTTGTTGGCTGCGGCCAGGATCGTGGTGTGAAAATCGCGGTCGAGCGTGGAGAGGCGGCGGCGGTTTTCGGGGGCGTCGAGCCAGCGTTCGAAATCCCGCCGCTTCACGAGCTCCGCAAACTCATCACACACCCGCCGCAACACCGCGAGCTGCGCCGTGTCGGCCATCCGGGCGGCCCGCTCGGCCGCGTAGGGTTCGAGCAGTTCGCGCATGTCGTAGAGCTCTTCGAGCTCCTGCGGGCTCACGTCGCGGAGATACACGCCCGACTGCGGCCTGTGCTCGATCAGCCCCTCGGCCTCGAGTGCCAAGAGCGCCTCGCGCACCGGGCTCCGCGACAGCCCGAGATCCTTGGCGAGCGAGCGGTGCGAGAGCCGCTGGCCAGGCCGCACCTCGCCCCCGAGCAGGAGCGTGCGCAGCTGCTGGTAGGCGTCAGACTTCGAATCGACGGCTCGGGGGCGGCTGCGGGCAGGAACCACGATAAAAAGTCTCTCGTGCGGGGTGAGCGAGCAACGTTCGTGAGCCGCTGGACTATTACTGTACCGACAGTGCGCGTGGCGGGAAGGGCAGCAGCGGCTGGCGGCAGCCCCTGGTAGCCAACCGTTCACGGGCCGGATTCGGCAGGCGTATCGAACGCTGCGTACAATCGGACGCATGACTGGGCGGCAATTCTACGACTGGCAGACCGCCGGTGGCGCGGATGACGTGATGCGCATGGTCGATGCGCTCGAACGGGCCGAGCTGCACTGGTGCGCCATCGGCGGCATCGCCGTAAACCATTGGGCTGCCGAGCCTATGGTGACTCGGGATGTCGATTTCGTCGTGGCGGTCGACGAGATCGAGCGTGCCGTTGCTTCGCTTGACGCCGTCGGCTTCAAGGTCGAACGACACGAGTGGTCGGTGAACTTTGGCGGTCGATCGCAGGTGAGCCTGCAACTGAGCACGGAAGATTTCTATCGCGAGTTTCCTGCCCGCGCCATCGCAGCCGACGTGCATGGGATCCTCCTGCGGGTGGCCTCGCTTGCCGACACGCTCGCAGGTAAGATCAAGGCTTGGCGGACACCTGAACGGCGGCCCAGCAAGGCGATCAAGGACCTCGGCGACATCGCCCGGCTCGTCGAAGCCCACCCGCAGCTCGTAGGCACACTGCCGGCCGACGTTCGTGCCGCTCTCGACAGAGCTTAGAATGCAGCGGAAGCAATTCACGCCACCCGATGCTTCGCGAGCACCGC
Source organism: Pirellulales bacterium (assembly GCA_044370205.1). Lineage (GTDB taxonomy): Bacteria > Planctomycetota > Planctomycetia > Pirellulales > UBA1268 > QWPN01. The sequence goes on from JBILVW010000060.1 coordinate 5,365, forward strand.
GTCGGTGAGCTTGCCGCCCACGCCGGGCGCGTCGGGCAGCGTGTAGAAGCCGTCCACCACGTGGATCGGATTTTCCCAGATGTCGAACAGCGACTCGTAGCAGCATTCGATCATCGGCGTATTCGGCGTGGCCGCGGCGAGCTGGGCGTGCACGTTGTGCTGCACGTTCGTGTGCGGGATCACCGTCAGCCCGTAGGCTCGGCCGAGGGCCGCCACGTCGAGCCATTCCTCGATGCCGGAGAGCTTCGTGACGTCGGCCTGAAGAATGTCCGCCCCCTTGCAATCCACATAGTCCCGAAACGCCTGGAGCGTGTAGACCGTCTCTCCGACAGCGATCGGCAGGTCGAGCGCCTGGGCGAGGTCGCCGTGGGCCCGCACGTCGAAGGGATGCATCGGCTCCTCGAGCCAGGCGATGTCGAATTCCTCGAGCCGCCGGCCCCACGTGATCGCCGTCTTCAAATCCCACACGGTGTTCACGTCGACCATCAGCTTCGGCTTGTCGCCGATCGCCTTCCGCACCGCCTTCACCCGCGCGTAGTCTTCGCGGGGGTCGGGCAGGCCGAGTTTCATTTTCACGGCATCGAAGCCGCGATCCAGGATCCGCTGCATGTCGGCCACGAGTTCCGCCGTGCTCCAAGTGAGCCAGCCGCCGTCGGTGTTGTAGGCCTTCACGCGGCTCTTGCAGGGGCCGAGGTGCCGCCAGAGCGGCTGCCCCTCGAGCTTGAGCTGGATATCCCAGAGGGCGAGGTTCATGGCACACAAGCCAACGCGGGCCACGCCCACGCGGCCGATGAAGTGTGTGGTCGAGTTCATCGCCTGCATGAGGGCATGGCGGTCGAGCGCGGGTCGGCCCACGATCGCCGGGGCATAGCAGTCGTCGATCATCACCTGCGCGGCCTTGAGGCCCTTGGAATAGTTCCAGTTGAAGCCGTGGCCCGTCACGCCGGCGTCGGTCTCAATCGACACCTGAACGAACTCGACCGAATCGACACTCGACTGGCTGTCGGTGATCGTCCGCTGCCCGAGTGGCACGTCCACGAGCACGGTCTTCACGGCTTTGATATGAGGCACGGGGAAATCCTCGCAACCCACCAACTGTCTGCTCACACTGTCTGATCAGTATACTACCTTGACTCGGTCTCGCATCACGAAGCCATTTGTCTCTGCCCCACCTGCGTGCCGGATGAACCACGATGCACGAGGTAATTGGCTGGGGTCTGATGATCGATTCGCATTGTCGTCGACGTGACGTTCTCACCTGCTCTCTCGGGGCGGTGTCAGGGGCGCTTCTTGCGCACAACCTTGGGGCAGTAGAAACTCAAGCCGCACCGCTCATCGATGCGCATGTTCATTTCTACGACCCCACGCGGCCCGAGGGCGTGCCCTGGCCTGCCAAAACGGATGCCGTCTTGTATCGCCGGGTGCTCCCCGAAGACTGGGAGCGACTCGTGGCGCCGCTCGGACCAGCCGGAGCGATCGTCGTCGAGGCGAGCCCGTGGGTGGAAGACAACCAGTGGCTCCTCGATCTCGCCGACCGCCATGCCGCCCGGTTCCCCGATACGCCGGGGATCGTGGGCGTGGTCGGCAACCTCCCGCTCGAAGATGAGGCCGCAGCCAAACTCATCGACCGGTTCGCGAAGCACCGACTGTTTCGGGGGGTCCGCGTCAACAGCGACAAACTTCTCGCCGGCCTCGACGACGCCCGCTATCGCTCCCATGTCGCGCGGCTGGCCGACAACGGCCTGGCGCTCGATATCAACGGCGGCCGAGTGTTCGCCGCCGCCGAGGCCGTGGCCGAGCGTTTTCCCACGCTCCACGTCGTGATCGACCACCTGGGAAACCCGCGGATTTCCACGGCTGGCCCGCTCCCCGAATGGCTGGCCGCGATCGAACGGGCTGCCCGGCTCCCTAACATCTTCATGAAGATGTCGGGGCTCGTGGAGAGTGCCGCCCACTCGATGAAGCCTGCACAGCCACCGCGCGATCTGGCGTTCTACGAGCCGTGGCTGGCTCCCGTGTGGAAGGCATTCGGCGCCGAGCGCGTCATGTATGGCAGCAACTGGCCCGTGTCGGACCGTGCCGCCGATTATGCGGCAGTTCACAGCATCGTCGCTTCATTCGTCGGGTCGCACGGCGCGGAAGCGGAGCGTTGGTTCTTCGCGGACACCTCCCGGGCCGCCTACCGCTGGGCATGACGAGCGGCTGGCCCCACCCCACACCAGCTCCGGCTCACCCGCCGCTTACCTGCCCCCCTCAAAGCGAACGCGATCGGCCCTTCCGGAGGGTGCTACTTTCCCATCCAAAAAATAACCCTTTCTGGTGATGTCACGGTAAAAACACTTCACATCCCCGATGGCTCAAGAAATGGGGCGGACGTCAAGTTCGCGATAAACTATTGTTAGAATGAGGTGCGGTATTGGGAATTTGTCTGGCTCTTTGGCTTTATCCTCATGAAGTTTCTCATCACACTCGCGCAGGACGAAGACCGCATGTGGGTCGCGGAATGCCCCAGCATCCCAGGCTGTGTGTCGCAGGGCGAGTCTCGCGACGAAGCAATCAAGAACGTCCGCGAGGCGATTGCCGCCTGCCTGGAGACCCGTGCGGAGCGGGGCATGCCGCTCACCGTTGAAACGCAGCAGGTCGAGGTCACGATCTGATGGTTCGGCTCCCCGTGCTGAGCGGAGTCGAGGCGGTGAAGGTCTTCGAACGGGCAGGCTGGACGATCGATCGCCAACGCGGCAGCCACGTCATCCTCGTGAAGGATGGCCAGCCTGCGACGCTCTCCGTTCCTGACCACAAGGAACTTGCAAAGGGAACGCTCCGTAGTCTGATTCGCGCTGCGGGCATGACCACCGAAGATTTCGCATCGCTTGCGCACAAGTGAGCCCCGCGGTGGCCACCACGCCATAGAGTTCGTAGACATGTCCGTGAGCGCCCACCATAACCAATTTTGACGGCCCAGATAGCCTGGCGGCGTCACGGTCGCGGCGCGCTGATGATGCGCCGGCTCAACCGCCGGGAGCATTGCACCGGTCCAGGGCATCAACGGCCGCGAAGGTCGCCGCATGGTCGCCGCCATGGAGGCACAATCATCAACCAACAAACACGGGGCCCGCGCACATCAACCGTCGAGCCCCTGGAGTGGCCCGGTGCTCGACCCGAAGGCATCGGCGTTTACCCCGAGCCGCTGCAGGATCGACACGAAGAGGTTCGAGAGCGGCGTGTTGTCGTCGTGCCTGAAGGCCAGATGCTGGCCGTGGCGGAAGCCGCCGCCGGCAAGCAGGATTGGCAGGTTCGTGTTGTCGTGGGTGTTGGCGTCGCCCATGTTGCTGCCGTAGAGCACAGTCGTGCTGTCGAGCAATCGCCGCTCCCCTTCCCGTCGCTCCCCGAGCGCCGTGAGCAGGCCACCGAGGAGCGCCATCTGCCGGCGGTCGGCCTCCTCGAGCTGGCGAACCTTTTCAGCCGACTGCCCGTGGTGGCTCAGGCTGTGGTAGCCATCGGTCGTGGTCTCGGTGTCGTCGAGTTTGAAGGCCGGCGTGGCGAAGCCGTCGACCATTAGCGTCACGATCCGCGTCGAGTCGCTTTCGATCGCCAGGCGGGCCATCGTGAGCATCGCCTCGAAGCTCTTGAAGAAGGAGGCCCGGTCGGTCACGTCGTCAGGTGCTGCGGCCGGAGCCGACGGCTTGGGACGCTGCTCCCAGGCACCCGCCTCCTGCAGCCGCTCCTCGAGCTCCCGGATCGACGTGAAATACTGGTCGAGCCTCTGACGATCGGCGGCCCCGATCCGGCGTGAGAGCCGGCGGGCGTCGTCGTCGAGCACGTCGAGGATGCTGCCCCGCTCCTTCAGCCGCTCCAGCTGCGCGGCCACGTCGGCGGGCGAGCCACCCACGAACATTTTTTCATAGAGCCGCGAAGGCCTGTCCTCTGCGGGAATCAGCACGCCATCGCGGGTCCAGGCGAGGCTGCGGTTGCGCTTGTCGATGTTGACGCCGAGATTGAGCGTGGCAAACCGCGTGAGGCGGCCGATCCGCTCGGCGGCAAACTGATCGAGCGAGATCGTATTGCGGAAGCCGCTGGCCGTCGGGTTGCGGGCTGCGGTCAGGAAGCAGTTTTCGGTCGAGTGGCCGCCGCGGACATTCGGATGCGAGAGGCCGCTGATGACGGTGAAGTCGGCCCGGTGCTCCGCGAGCGTTTCCAGATACGGGGAGAGCTGGTAGTCACGGCCGGTGCCGACAGGAAAAAACGGCTTCGGCAGCACGCCAAGGTTGTTCGAAATCAGGATCGCCCGTACCGGCGGCGAGGCGACGGCGGCCTGTGCCGCACGGCCCGGCACGAGCGACTCGAGCATCGGCACAGCCACCGCGGCGCCGGCCCCGCGGAGAAATTTCCGACGGGACAGGCCGCGCGTGTCGCACGCTCGAAACCCACTCGCTCCGTTCCCGTGATCCATCATCACTGCTCCCCTTCCCGCCCGCGGAAGATGCCACTGGCCACGAACCCCTGCAGGAGATCGCGGACGCGATAGCCGTCGGCGGCACAGGCATCGAGGATCGCCTCGATGTCGCGGCGGTCGGAAAACCGCACCGGGCAGCCGGTGGCATAGGCCGTGAATTGATGGAGCAGGTTGCGGGCCACCTGCCGCGGCGAATCGACGAGCAATGCCTTCAGCGAGCGGATGTCGGCAAATGTCTGGCCATCGGGCAGGCTGCCCCGCGGGTCGACCGGATGTGAAAGCCGATAGGAAAAGTCGTGACCGGCACGGTCGATGCCGGTGACCGGCTGTCCTTCTTCCATGCCGCGATACCGCTCCCGCCAGCCGCCGCAGATATCGAAGGTTTCCAGTGCGAAGCCGACCGGATCGAAGAGCTTGTGGCAGGAGGCGCACGATGCGTCATTCGTGTGCATCGCGAGAAGGTCGCGGATCGTCTTTGCGCCGCGGATATCAGGCTCGACCGCCGGCACGCTCTCGGGCGGATGCGGCGGCGGCTGGCCGAGCAGCCGCGTCATCACCCAGGCGCCGCGGAGCACCGGCGACGTGTTCGTGCCGTTGGCCGTCACCTTCTGGATCGCCGCCTGGGTGAGCAGACCACCGAGCGGGCTGCCGGGTGGCACCGGCACCTTGCGGACAGTGTGGCAGGGCACGCTGTGCTTCATGCGGGCAGGGTTTTGTCGTGGCCTTCTCGTGCAAGGGCCGGGGTGTCTGCCCGTCTTGCAACGGCCGCCGAATGGCG
>JBILVW010000402.1:0-2940 GCA_044370205.1 Pirellulales bacterium
GCGACTCGCAGCGTTCGATGACGAGAGACTCGGGCCGGCGGCGTCGCCCGGGGCGATGAGAAAACGGCAGCGTCATGCTTCACCTCCGCGCAGCCGGCGATCGACGAGCGTGATCGGCGGCGTGTGCGTGAAGAGTGCTCCTGCCCCTGACGCCGCAATTGTACGCGTGTGGTCAAGCGATCCCCCGGCTTGCGCCGAAATAAAAGCCCCCAGGCGCAAGCAGGGGGATCGTCGCCGCTACAGTCCGAAGAGGATCACGATCAGGGCCGCCGAGCCGACGGCCACCAGGGCGTAGCCCATGAAGCGGGCGATCGCCGGACGGTCGGCGTAGCGGTAGTCATTGTCGAGAATCGCCTTGAGCATGTGGCGGTGTTCCCAGATGCCCGCCAGCGTCGCGGCGATGCCGAGGCTGATGAGCAGGCCGCCCGCGATCCGCGTCTTGAGCAGCGAAAACCCCACCACGTTGCCATCGAACCCGATGGCCGCCTGCCCGAGCCGCTCGATGCCGAAGCCGAGCGAGATCATCGCCAGGCTCGTGCGGATCCAGGCGAGCAGCGTGCGGTCGGCCGCCTCGCGGTTCCGCTCACGGGCGAGCTCGTTAGTGAGCGAGAACGGTTCGGCGGGGCGTGGGTCGTCCATGATTCAAGAGTTTACTTCACCTCGAGCGACACGCTCGCGGAATGGGCCGAGAACTCCGGCGCGTAGCGGCTGCGGATCGTGGCGAAGCCGCTCGACGCGGTGCCCCGGTGGGCGGCCCGCAGCGAGTATTCGAAGACGTGCGTGCCCCGCGGGAGCCGCTCGAAGAACAGCTGCGTCGAGGCGTCGCGGATCGCCACGTACCAGCCTGCACCGTCGCCCCACCGCCAGCCGGAGAGCACGTCCACCGGCTCGGTGAGGCTCGGCCGGTGATCGGCCAGCTCCAGGAACTCGTAGTCGCGGTCGCTCGTCACCACGAGCCGCACGACCAGCTCGTCGCCGGGCTCGACCGGAGTGCCATTGCCCGCCGGCACGAGCTCCGGCCCCGCCTTCGTGAACCGCTTCACGAACAGCTGCTTCTCGATGGCCAACTCCTCGCGGCCGGCGGCCGGCACCTTCGAGATGTCGTCGAGATACTGCCAGTGGATGCCGCCCCAGGCGAGCCCCGCATCCTTCTTCACGATCGTGACCTCGCCCGACTGCGGCGTGATCTCGCGGCGGACCAGCCGCTCCTCGAAGAAGCCGGTGCCCGCCTCCACCTTCGCCGGCTCGACCCGCTCGCCGCCGATCGTCACATCGACGAGTTCCTGCGAGGCGAGCAGATCGGTGCCCCGGCCGAGCAAAGCCGAGACGGCGTCGGCCGTCGCACGGCTGCCCGGCCACTGGCTCGTCCGCTTCTGCGACAAGAGCCAGACCTTGAGCGCCTCGACCGAATCTGCATCGCCGGCCACCTCGTCGAAGGCCTCGATCATGATCGTCTGCGTGGCGATCGGGGCGTAGTTCCAGCTCCACCAGCCCGGATGCGGATCCCGCCACCACATGCCCTGCCAGGAATCCTTCTCCGCGCCAGCCTGAGCGCCTCCGCTTGGCTTCACGTCGGCATCGACGGCCCGCTGCTTCAGGCTGTCGATGATCGAGAGGGCCGTGGGCTTTTCGCCAGCGCGCACGAGCGCGATCGCCGCATGCCCCTGCGTCATTCGGCCGTCGAGCTTCGACCAGGTGCGCTTGGCCACGTCGAGGCCCCAGCGGATCGCGTCCGCGGCCTCGCCCTGCGGCGGGGCATCCTCGCGGAAGAAGCTCCGCGCGTAGAGGGCGTAGGCGCCGAGCGAGGTAAGCACGATGTCGTCGGGCTTGTCCTTCCAGAGCCGCCCGGCCCGGTTTCGTTCCTCGACGAGCCGGCCGTCAAGCCACGGAAGCGCCTGGATCGCCGGCTGCACGTCGATGGGCACGCCTGCCGCCCGCAGCCGGCCGAAGCCGGCGATGATGCCGAGTGTGACGGAGTCGCAGGTTTGGCCACCGGGGAACCAGGGCCAGCCGCCGTCGCCATTCCGCAGGGCCGCCAGCCGCTGCAGGGTGGCGCTGACTTCGTTCTCCGCGCGGGTGGCGTCGAACAGGAGCGCGATCCGCGCCCGGGCCTCGGTCTCGTTCACGGCATCGCGGACCCACGGCGTCTCCGCGAGCAGCGTCTTCACGAGATCCGTGTTCTGTTCCAGGGGGCTCCTCCGAGCGTCGAGCGGGCTTGTGAGGGCGTCGGTCCCCTTCCACTGCTCGAACACCTTGGCGATCCGCGGGTCGCGGGTGGCGAGGTGCCGGGCGAGCGAGTTGGCATAGAGCCTCGAGAAGAGCGTTTCCGTGCTCTCGTCGGTCTGCTCCATGATCGTGGGGAGCGCGAGCACGGCGTACCAGGCCGGGTTCGACGCCGCCTGGACGACGAGCGACTGGCTCTGGATGTCGGTGCCGCCGCTCTTCACGAGCCGCTCGAGCGACACCTTCCGCTCGCCGGGGCCGCGGATCATGACGGGCAGCGTCTCGGTGACGAGCACCCGTCGCGGCAGCACCGGGATCATCGCCTCCTCGCCGTCGCTCGCCTTCCCGGCGCGGCCGGTGGCCAGGTAGCGGAGGGCCTCGGTGCCGTCGGCCACCTTCACGGTGAAGACCACCGGCTTCGACTCACCCGCCGCGAGGTCGAATGTCTGTTCGCGCGAGCCCTCGACGAGATCGTCGCGAGACGCATCCGTCCGCGCGTCAGCCAGCGCGAACGTCACCGTGCCGGTGAGCCGGCCCGTGGACTTGTTGCTCACCTTCACCGGAACCTGCACGACGTCGCCTTCACGGAGAAACCGCGGCATGAGCGGCTCGACCATCAGGTCTTTCGCCGACACGCACTCCTCGACAAGCACGCCGCTGCGCAGCGCCGCGTCGTGGGCCAGCGCCTTGAACTGCCAGGTCGTGAGCGTGTCGGGC
>JBILVW010000404.1:0-2932 GCA_044370205.1 Pirellulales bacterium
AGGTCGAGATCCTCATCAACCTCACGCCGCCCGACGTTCCCAAGGACGGCACGTGGCTCGATCTGCCCCTGGCCATCATCATGCTGCAGTCCGCCGGGTATCTGCCCGATCTGCCTGACCACAAGGAAGGCGACTACATCGTGGTGGGCGAGCTGGGCCTCCACGGCGAGGTGCGCCGCGTGCCCGGCGTGTTGTCGCTGGCCTACATGGCCAAGGCCGGTCAAAAGCTGATCGTGCCGACCGGGAACGAAAAGGAAGCCGCCCTGATCCTGGCCAAGCCGGGGCACGAAGGCTGCGGCGTGTATCCGGTGAGCCTGCTCTCGGAGGTGACGGAGTTTTTTGCCGGCCGTCGCACGCTCGAAAACGCGCTCAAGCAGCGGATCGTGTTTGAAAGCGTGGTCGAGCGGTCGGTCGATTTCGGGAAGATCCGCGGCCAGGAGACTGCCAAGGAGGCCGCACTGTTGGCGGCGGCCGGCGGCCACAACCTCCTGCTGATCGGACCGCCCGGCGAAGGGAAGTCGCTGCTCGCCAGCGCCATGCCGGGAATCCTGCCGCGGCTCAATGACGCCGAGAAGGTGCAGCTGACGCGGATCTACTCGGCCTCGGGCGCCCTCGAGAAAGATGGCCAGGCCGTGACGCGGCGGCCGATGCGGTCGATCCATCACACGGCGTCGAAGCAATCGATCGTGGGGGGCGGGACAGCCAGAGCGGGGTTGACAGGGTACGGTACAGACGTACACTCTTTGCGATTGACGATCGCGTTTGGAGCGGGCGTCGGCGGCCGCGTATGATTTTGTGATCGGGTCGAGGCGATGGCATTTTTCGAATTCATCTGGACCGACCCGGTCCTGGAGAAGCTGGCGGACAGAGACATCTCGCCAGACGACGTCGAAGCGATCATCACCAAGCCGGAAGGACAAGACATGAGCCGCTCAACCGGCCTGCCGGTCGCTTTCGGGCACGTTGCCGATGGTCGGTTCGTCATCGTCGTGTATCGCTGGATCGATCAGGCGACCGTGCAGCCCATTACCGCCTACGAGGTGCCGGAATGACACCGCAAAAGCCAATCCGCGACGCCGAAATCGAAGCCGCGGTGCGGGCCGAGCTTCCATGGCTGCTCGAGCGATCGCGGGCCCGCGAGGCGGCCGCGTCCGAAGACACTGTGAGCGGGCGGCTAAGGCGCGCCGTGGCCGATATGAGGCAGCCCTACGAGCAGGTCTGCCAGACCACCGGCATCTCGTTTCAGGATCTAGCCGACTTCATGGCCGGCGGCCAATTGCCATCCGACGCCCTCGATCGGCTGGCGACTGCTGCACACTGCGAACTTGTGGCGCGTGACGCATGAAACAAGAACCATTGACTCACGAGGCTGATGACCCGATCGTCGCCGAGGTGCGGGCGGCTCGTCGGCAGTTGCTTGAAAAATACGGCGGCATCGAAGGCTATCTGCGGCACCTCCGCGAAGTTCACGCGCAGCGGCTCGAGCGCGAGCGAGACGAGGCCGAGCGGCGCGAGGCGGCGGAACTCGGCAAGTCGGCCTAAACCTCTGCCACGCCCATGTCCGTGAGGTAGTCGTAGATCCCCTCGTAGAACGCCGGACTCCGCGTCCGGTCGCGTTTCGCCCCCGGCGGCACGAAGATCACCATCCCCTGTCGGGCCCGCGTGAGCAACACGCGGTAGGCGTTCTTCAGATACTGCCGCCGCTCGGGCTTCTTCACGTCGGTCCACTTCGCCCCGCGAAAACTGTGAAAGCTCCAGTTGCTCCCACTCGAGCGTCAGGCGGCGTCCCACGTGACGATCGTCCAGTCGAGCTCCAGCCCCTGCACCTGAAACTCCGTCGCCGCGTCCTCCAGATACAGCGATGAGCGGGTGTCGCGCGGCGGGCTCAAAAACCAGTGCACCGGGTCGATGTTCACCCGGATGTCGATCGCGTGGGGCTTGAGCCGCTCTCGCGGACGAGGAGGCCACGAGGCAGGCGATAGGCAGGGCGGCAACCATGGGAGGCAGGATACCAATGCGAGGGACAACCTTGGTCCCCCGCGGGGGCTTGACGCAGGACGGTACGCATGTACACTCCTGCCAACGCGGCGTGATGCCGCTGAAAGCCCCGCCAATCGGGTTGCCCGATGCCAACGATTCTGCGAAGTGGTCCCTACCGCGTTTATTTCTATTCGCACGAGATGAGCGAACCAGCTCACGTGCACGTCGATCGAGATGCGGCCTCGTGCAAGTTTTGGTTGTCCCCGGTGGCCATCGCCAGTAACCTTGGATTTCGGGCACACGAGTTGCGAACGATTGAACGGTTGATCGAGGATTCCATCGACGAGCTTTTGGACGAGTGGGAGGCTATCCATGGCGACGCAGGGTGAACGCTTGACGAACGTGCATTGCACGGATGATTGCGTCGTCGTCGACTTGGCCGATGGCCGGACCATTTCCGCCCCGCTCGCCTGGTATCCGCGGCTGTTGCACGCGACGCCCGAACAGCGGGCCAACTGGCAGGTTGCAGGCGCTGGGTACGGCATCCATTGGCCGGAGATCGATGAGGATATTTCCGTCGAGGGTCTGCTTCGTGGGGCCCCCGCACCGAGGCCGTCAGCCAAGGCCAGTTGACCAGCTCGGTCTGCCTAGACCTGCGGCACGCCCAGGTCGGTGAGGTACTGGCTAACTCCCTCGTAGAACCCCGGGCTTCGCGTCCGGTCCCGCTTCGCCCCCGGCGGCACGAAGATCACCATCCCCTGCCGGGCCCGCGTGAGCAACACGCGGTAGGCGTTCTTCAGATACTGCCGCCGCTCGGGCTTCTTCACGTCGGTCCACTTCGCCCCGCGAAAACTGTGACAGCTCCAGTCGCTCCCACGCCAGCGGAGGTCGGCGTCCCACGTGACGATCGTCCAGTCGAGCTCCAGCCCCTGCACCTGAAACTCCGTCGCCG
>JBILVW010000061.1:0-10544 GCA_044370205.1 Pirellulales bacterium
CGATCGAGACGGCCGACGAGGCCAAGGTGGCCGCGACGATCGCCAAGGTGATGAACGCCGACAGTGACATGCGGAAGATCGATCTCGCCGGTCACGTGGCCTGGGAATTGATCGACCACTCGGCCGCGATCCCGCAGCTCGAGATCGAGACCCCCGGCGGCGCGGTCGTGCACGCCGACGACGAGCGGCGGCACGACACAGACGACGAGGCCCATCGCCGCCGGGCCCGGTTGCGCGAGAAAGACGAAAAGCTCCTGCCGCACTCCTCGGTGACGGTGGCCAACGGCCATCTCTTCATCGCCTCCCATCGCGACATTCTTGAGAAGGTGCTCGTGACGCCGGGCGGGGCCGATGCCCTCGCGTCGTCGCCCGACTACACGGCCGCAGTCGCCGAGATCGAACGGCTCCTTCCCGGGCCCGGCTCGCTCAGGTCGTTCGGTCGCGAGGCCGACACGGTGCGGCCGGCCTACGAGATGCTGCGTCAGGGCTCGATGCCCAAGTCGAAGAGTGTGTTCGGCCAGTTGCTCAATGGCGTTCTCGGCGATGGCAAGCCGGGCACCGTGCGGGAGCAGAAGATCGACGGCAGCCTGCTGCCCGACTTCGAGCAGGTCCGCCGCTACTTCGGCACGGCCGCCATGGGGATGCAGTCGCGGCCCGACGGCTGGTTCATCTCCGGCATGTCGCTCCCCCCGGCGCAGACCGACGTCGCTCGCAAGCCGACGACGACGACGGCCGGACGGTAGGCGGGGCTGTCGTCGCGTTCGCAGCCGCCGTCGCCACTGGCGAGCGACCAATGCCGGGTGCCCGGCCCGTCCACGGTGGTCTCGGCGAGGTCTCGAGGTGGATGTCTGTCATCAGCCGGAGGAGGCGTTCAGTACTGCTTCGTTTCGACGTAGCGGAGAACTCGCCGCACGGTTTCGACGAGTTCAGGGGCCGCAGCCAGTGCATCGGCCAGCACCGTGTCGGCGCTCTCGATGAGGTAGTCGTGGGCGATCGCGTTCCGTAGGAGCCGCATCTCCCGCCAGCGATGAGCCGAGTCGATGAGCCCGCGGGCCTCGGCCCGCTGCAGGCGATCCAGGGCCGTGCCCTCGTCTGCCAATTCAAGTTGGTCGAGCGTGCGAAAGATGCGTTGCACGAGGAAGTCGTTCAGCCTGGCAAACCGCGAGGTCAGAGCTTCGCACGATTCTCGCTCTTGAACGGACAGCTCAGAACCGAGTCGGTTTGCAAAGTTCGCCACGCGGCTCCGTGACTCCTCCAAAACCTGCGCAGCCGCCTGCATCAGCACCAGCTGGTCTTTCAAGAGTCGTGTCAGGTGTTCGACCACAACTCGACTCCACGCATACGCGCCAGGGACGAGAATGCCCCGCCCTCGATTCCGTCATCGACGACGATGTCCACTCGCTGCTCGCCGATTTCGTCTTCGAGTGCCAGGCGCAGCCGGCGTTTGAGCCGCTCGTAATCGACACCGTGCGCCGGATCGATCTCCACGAGCAGATCGATGTCACCGCCTCGACGAGTTGGATCGGTTCGCGATCCGAACACGACGATGCGTCGCCACCGTACCCCGGTCGCAGCGCAGGTGGACTCCACGGCCCGGCGTATTCCATCCCGTTCGTGCGGAGACAGTCGCAGGTCCGAGATGGCGGTGGCCATGGAGAAATTTCCGTTGAAGCCCGCTTTGAATCAACTCTCACACACTATACCTTGCCCACGTGGCCTCACGGACCGCGTTTCTTCGTCGCCTCGACGACCGCCCAGAACGGGTGCTGCCGGTCGGCCCGGAGCCGCAGGTCTTCGAGCAACAGCTCGATGTCGGCCGCGATCCGGCCCGAGTGGGCCGTTGTTCGCGGCTTCGCCCCGCCTCGCCCACCCGGAACAGAGGGGAAACGTTCCGTCATACCCACCGGCGCAGACGATGCTTCACCATCATTCCCACCGCACCCATGGCCAGCAGGCCTAACGTGGTGGGCTCGGAGACGACGACCTTCAGGTCGCCAGAGTTTCACTCTGCGGAATGTGGCGGTGGCCCGTCAGGGGGCGAGATCGAGGTCGATCGTGTTTTCGCGGCCGGCGACCACGTCGGCCGAGAGCGGTGAGGTGTGGGGAGTCCGGTACTTGGAGGGGATGTCGGTCCGGTCTTCCGGGGGCGGCGTGTGGGCCGGGTCGAGCGGCTCCTGCCCCACTGCCAGTTGCCACGGATAGACGCTCACGGCGTGGCGTCCGCCGTAGGCGCCATCGAGTGGTTTCTTGCTGCTGAGCCGGTAGCGGCCGTCGTTGTCGGTCACGCCCACCCCGATCTGCCGGCTCCGCGGCTGGAAGCAGACGACGGCCATCGGCACCGGCTTTCCCTTGAACGTCACCCGTCCGCTCACGGGCCCCATCAGCGGCGGGCCGCAGCCAATTGCTCCGGCCAGCAGGAGCACGAGCAGCGGGCCGAGCGCGGCCCGCGGAATGCGAATGGAGGGGGGCGACGCGAGCCCCGGCAGGCGCGGGCAGCGCCGGTGCGACGTGCCGGTGTGATCGGTCATGGCAGCGTCTTCACATTCGCGGCACCGTTGGGAAGCGTCGGCCCGCCGCTCAACGTGTCGCGGATCGCCAGCCGCTGGTAGAGGCTGAAGTCGATCGTCTCGTCGAGCCAGCGAACGACCCCGTCGCCGAAAACGAATGTCGCCCCCGGCCCGTGGGCCGAGAAGAAGCCGATCTGGTTGTCCAAACCGCTGTAGGGCTGGCTGCCCGCCATCATCGGCATGTCGCAAAACCGCGATCCCAGCGGCTTGTTCACCGCCGTCAGGTTGTAGGCACGCCTACCACCCGCATCTCCCGGCTGAAACTTGCCCACCACCCAGCCCTTGTGCCCCGAGACGCATTGTCCCCGCACGGGCGGCTGACCGGCGAACGTGAGCCAGCCCCAATCCGACTGCTCGCCCACCAGGAGGCAGTTGGACAGGCCGTCCAGCACCTGGCCTGACCGACAGCCCGTCACGTTCGCATCGTTGGGAAACGCCAAAAACCAGTGGAGTGTCCCGCGCTGATACTTCGACAAGTCCGGGCTGTCATCGGGAAGCTTGTCGTTGCGCCCGTCCCGCCACGGCGCCGCCATGAGACCGTTGTAACATCTGCCGGATTCAATCGGCGAGACCGGGCAGCGATCGCTGGAGGAAGAAACGGTTCTGAAGGCCGTGTCGCTCGCGCCCGCCACGGCGACATAACTGGAGATCAAGCCAGTGCCGCCCGTTGACCCCGCAGGAGTGCGGACCGGCAGCGGATTCGTCGGACACACCAGCGTGGATGAATAGAAGCCCGCCACTTCGGCGTGCGGGCTGTCCTGGAGGGTTTTGCCCCACAAAAGGCTCTTGTCCTGCAAGCCCCGCAGCTTGTCGTAGGTCGCCTGCTGCTCGAGTTGCGGCAGGATCATCACGATCCAACTGTACGCTGAATTACCGACCGCCCCCGGCGGAAAGTGGCCGTTGGCCGACTCGTAGCTCTGGATCGCCTTGCCGAACTGCAACAAATTGTTCGAGCACGTCGCCCGCCGTCCCGCCTCGCGGGCAGACTGCACTGCAGGTAGCAGCAGCCCGACCAACAGGGCGATGATCCCGATGACGGTCAGCAATTCCGTAAGCGTGAAGGCTGATCGCGACAGGCTTCCGACTGGCTTGCTCATAGACAGCCTTGCAATCCGCCCAGGTGACCTGCCATGCAACAGAACGTTGGTGACGTTCGAGATACCGGTTCCAGTGAGAAGACGCACTTCCCTACGGCGTCACCACGGCGACTCGTAAACCGACTTCCTACAGTCTCGGAAAGCTCCCGCGGTCCGGATGCTCCATCGAGCCTCGCGAACCAACCCTGACGCCCCGAGAATAGGCGAACGTGAGTGGCGTCGCCATCACCTAAAAGATTGAATGGCGGGGGTTTTTTCGGTAGAGGAGTCCCGGCGGCCTTGGAGCAGGCACGCGGCGCGGCGGGGCATGTAAAGATTCCCAGCCTGCACCCTACGTGCGGCGGCGGAACGCACAGGCGGCGGTCGCGATGCCGATGACGGCCAACGCGATGGCCCCCGGCTCGGGCACCACGACGAACTGCATCGTGTAACCGTTGGAGACCGTGCCGCCCGAGAAACCAGCCGAGGTCACCTGCAGCGTCGAGCGGGTGACTTGCCCGGCCGACAACGGCGAATACTGAAAGCCGCCGTAGGAGATGGCGCCCGCGTTATCGCGGACGAAGTAGTTGAACGTCGCCCCTGCAATCGCGGTCTCGAACGAACTGGTTCGATCGGTGAAGATGCCGCCCAGATAGTTCTGGCCGATCTCCAGGAAGTAGATGTCGAACACGTTCGCCGCGGTCGCCGTGTTGAGCGGGCTGCTTGAATCCGTCAGCCGCAGCACGTCATTGCCGCTGGCCACGGCCGAACTCCACGTGGGGGCGCCGGCCTGCCCGAACTCGAAGGCAAAGTCGAGGCCGCCGTCGAAACTCACCGACGGCGCCGTGAGGATGCCGGCGCTGTTGCCCGGCGCGATCACACCCGCCCCGCCGATCGCCCCGCCGAGGACGCCGGAGCCGCCGAGAAGCCCGCCCGACTGCACGGTCACGGCGCTGTTCGCGAGGCTGCCGTTCACGAGCAGGCTGCCCGCCGAGACGGTGGTCGGCCCGGTAAACGTGTTGGCGTTGGAGAGCACGAGACTTCCGGTGCCCGTCTTTACGAGCGAGCCGTTCGAAAGGACGCCCGAGTAGGTCGTCGAGCTACCGTTGTTGCCGACCGTGATCTGCCGGGCGTTCAGATTGAGATTCCGGCTGCCGGTCAGGCCGCCGAGCGTCGAATTTTGGTTGAACACGACGGAGCCCGACCCGGATGTCGACATGTCGAGCGTTGAATTCTGCAGGGCGAACGTGCCAGCAACGACGAGCGAGCCCGCGAGCGGCTGCGTGAGGCCCGTGAAGGTGTTGGCTGCACTCAGCGAGAGGGTTCCCGCCCCCGCCTTGGTGAGGCCGGCGCCGGATGAGGATTCGCCAATCACCCCGCCCACGGTCATGGTACTGGAGTTGACCGTGACCTGGCGTGAGGCATTCATGGTGACCGCGCCGGTTCCGGTGTTCCAGGTGTTGGTCCCGGCAAAGGTGAAGTTGCCGTTCCAGTTCTGGGCATTGTTGTTCGGCGTTGTGTTAGAGACGAGCACGTCGATCGTTCCGCCGTTGATGGTCAGCGCGCCGGTGCCCAGCGCGCTTGCGGCGCCGAGGGTCAGCGTCCCCGCATTGAGCGTGACCCCGCCGGTAAAGGTCTGGGCGCCTGCATCCGAGGTGCCGAGCGTGAGCGAACCGGCGCCATTCTTGATGATGCTGCCGCCACTCCCGCTGATGATGCCCTTTCCCGTGGTGATGTTGCCCGATCCCGCGAAGGTCAGGGCGAATCCGCCAAGGTTAAGGTTTGTGCCGACGTTGTTGGGAAGCATTGCGAGCGTGTTGCTGGAGTTGTTGGTCCAAGACTGGCTGCCGGCCAGACTGAAGGCAATCCTTTGGGTGTTATTCACGGTTCCAAACGTGACGGTGCCGGCCCCGGCATTCAGCGTCAGGCCGCTGGTACCAAGCGTGATCGTCCGATTAGCGCCACCGTCGGTGTTGATGGCGGTAGAACCCGTGTTGTTAAAAACCATGCCCTGTACCGACAAATTCGCGCCCAATGTCGCGGTCGTCGCTGCGTTGAGTGTGCTGACGTTGAAGGTGGCCACATCGTTAACGCCTGGGGCCGCCCCCGGATTGCCACCGCCACCGCCGGCGGCGGTATCCCAGTTGCTGGCTGTCGTCCAGAGAGTGCTCGGGCTCGCCCCGCCGTCCCAGTACAGGTCCGCGGCCTGACTCTGGGCAGCGAACGCGAGGCATATGGCCAGCAGCGCCCCCCGGCCCGCCCAGCCGGCACAACGGGCCCCGAATGCGGCGGACGACGACGGATTCGCTCCAGTCGAAGCACGAAGCTGGCTACTCATGATCTCGTCCTCACAAAGCAATAATCTGTCGCGAATCGAAAATGCCTTACCCCTAACTTGTCGAAGATAGGGAAAAGATGGAGCTGGTCGCAATCACCCAAAAGATTGAGTGGTGAAGATTTTGCGGGTGGAGCCGTTCTAGCGGCTCCTACCGCCGATCCGCCGGCTTCAGCAGGCCCAACTCGAAGGCCTTGCCGACCGCACCGGCCCGGTCGGCGGCCCCGAGCTTCTCGCGGAGGGCGCGGAGGTGGGTTTTCACCGTCTGGTCGGAAATCCCCAGCATTTCGCCAATTTCCTCGTTGCTGCGGCCGTCCTTGAGGAGCGCGAGCACCTCCATTTCCCGCGGGCTCAATGTCGGCACGGCGGGGCCGAGCAGCCGGCCCACTCGGATCCGCTGGCCGCCGGCATGAGCCTGGCGGATGGCAGTCGCGATCGTCTCGGCATCAGCCTGCTTCGTGAGGTAGCCGCACGCACCCGCCTGCTCGGCCCGAGTGGCATCGATGGCGTGCTCCGACGAACTCAGCATGAGCAGTCGGGCCTGAGGATCGATCCGGCGGATACTGAGAATCGTCTCCACGCCGTCCATCACGGGCATGAAGAGGTCGATCACACCAACGTCGGGCTTGTGCCGCTTCCAGGCGATGACGGCGTCGGCACCGCTCGACGCAGCCTCGACGACCTGCAGCCCCGGTTCCATGGAAATGATTCTCGTGAGGCCCGACCGGAGCACCGGATGGTCGTCGACGAGAAGCACGCGGATCGTGGACGGCATCGGGTTGTTCATCGCATGGGCTCCTCTGCGTCGGTGAATCGATCCCTCCGCACCGCGGGCGGGCGGAAGGGCTCGGGCACCCGCACGACGACGGCGGTGCCCCGCCCGTGGGCGGACGTGATCTCGATCGTGCCGCCGAGCCGGGCGATCCGCTCCTGCATGCCCACGATTCCGAAATGACCCTCGACGGTGCCGGGCTGCTCCCCTGTGGCGAATCCACGGCCGTCGTCGCGGATGGCGACGTCGATGGCCTCGGCGGCGACCGCCACGGACACGTCGAGGTGGCGCGGGTTGCCGTGGTGCACCGCGTTCGACACCGCCTCCTGCACCACGAGGAGCAGCTCTCGCGCCACGAGGTCGTGGATCGGGCCGGTCATGCCCTCCTCGCGAAAGGAGACGGCGATCGGATGGCCTGCGGCGAGCAGTTCCACGAGATGCGAGACGGACTCGGCGAACGGCTGACGCGCATCCGGCATCGCGCGGAGGGACCAGACCGTGCTCCGCAGCTGGGCCGAGGCGTGGTCCACCAGCCGCGAGGCCACGGTGAGGTGCGCCGGCGACTCGTCGCCGTTCACATTGCGGCACACATGCAGCTGGTAGCCGATGCCCGTGAGCGTCTGCAGGAGCGTGTCGTGGAGATCGGCAGCGATCAGGCTCCGCTCGCGGAGGGCCGCATCGTGCTGCACGGCCGCCTCCTGGCGGGCCGACTCCTCGGCGACGGCACGGGCCGTCTGCCGGCGGACCTCGCGTCGCAGGAAGGCGACCCACACGGCCGCTGCGGCCACCGCCGCCACGAGCCCGCCGATCGCCGCGGCCAGCCGACGCGGCGTCCACCAGGGAGGCGACCGCAACACGACGACGTCCTCCGGCCGCCGCACGAGCAGGCGGACCTGGCCCATCATCCGTTCGCCTCGGCCGATCGAGGCCAGCGGCGAGGCGAGGAGATCGATCTGCATGATGCTCTCGACGTCGATCTCGGAGTCGGGCGGGAGCCGGCGGCGGAAGTCGTCGCTGACTTCATCCTCGAACACGAGTTCGGCACGGGGCCCGTCACGACGTCCGAGCATGACGTTCAGCCCCTTGGCATACGCCGGCAGCGTCGACCCGACCACGGCACGGCAGCGGATCAGCCGGCCATCGTAGAGCCCCAGGCTTGACGGCCACTGCGTGCGTTGAAAGTGGCCGTGCGGCGCGAAGAGTTCCGCCTCGCCGAGTTCCACCGGCCGCGGGACGGCGCCGCTGCCGATGCGGCGGCAGACCGCCGAGGACAGTCCGCCGATGAGCCGCGTCATGTCGACGAACCCGGCCACCTCGACGAGGTCGCCGGCGGCGAGCCGTTCGCGATTCACCCCCCGTGTGAGCCCCACGCGAACGCCCCGGTCGCCCTCTTGGAGATAGAGTGTTGTCGCCGACGCATAGGTGACCGTTCCGCGGCAGCGGATCCGGTGGCCGTTGGAAGACTCAGTGCGGTAGCGGGCGATCGCGTCGAGCGGCACCTCCGGCGCGGCGAACGGATCGGCTGGCGACGGGACGACCACCTCGATCGCCTCGGTGCCGGACAAGGTCAGCCACGGCGCGACGAACTCCTCGCGGGCGTTGCGTATGGGCAGCATCACGCCGACGACTTTCACATCCGCGTCGATGAGCCCCTCCCACGCCGCAGTGTCCAGGCCCGGGCGAACCTTGATCGTTAGACTGCGGCCGTCCGCTGCGAGAACGAGGGCTGCGGGCGCGCCGCTTTCCCAGGTCACCCCCTGCACCACGCCCTGCACCTCGACCCGCTCGCAGACCATGCGGCCGTTGAAGAGAGCGTTGATGCCGACCCGCCGCGCGGGCGGCAGTTCCGCCTGCCCGATCGGTTCGAGGCGTACGGCACGCAGCAGCGGCGCGAAGCCGCCGGAGGCGACGCGGCCCTCTGCCTCCACGACCATGCCGAGTGGGGGCCAGTCATGCGGGGCTTCGCGGTCGCCGAGCAGCCGGCCGTCGGGGCCGCGAATGCCCGAGGCGTCGATCTCCAGTGCCGCGTCGCCGTCTTGGATGACGGTGAAACGGCCGGAGACCGTCACGGTGCCCCGCACCACGGCCTGCAGGTCGCGATGGAGGTCGGCGGCTACGAGCTGGCGGACGGCCGCGACCGAGCCGAGCGGTTCGGGCGGAGGCTCAGCGGCCGCTCCGCCAAAGGCGTGCAGCGCCGCCGAAACGGCCAGCGCGGCGACGCGCCAGGTGCATCGTCGCGGAGCCGGTGGAATGGGAGTTGTGAGCATGCCCGCCTCGCCCCCCGAGCATACGCCCCGCCGGGGCGAGCGGCCATGCCCGGGCCCCGTTATTCCAGAATCCATCCGCCCCAATGGTTCGGATGGATGCGGATCTCGGAGGGGATGTCGTTGTTGATCGACACCTCCGGGCTCTTGTCGCTCCACAGGTAGCGGATGGCGTTCTTCGTGCCGCCCTCGTTGCCATAGATCACGCCGACGTCGCCGATCAGGGCCAGGCCGGGCTTCGGCTCGACGCCGAGATCCTTCCACGGGATCGCCAGCTCCACCACGTAGCCGTCCTTCTGGACGCTCGCGTTCACCGGCAACTCGGTCCAAACGGCGACATCGTCGAGCGTATCCTTGCCCGAGCTCTTCGTCTCTACGCTGAAGCTGTTGGGCTTCGCCGAGTCGGTCGTGACGTAGCGATACCGCGTGGCCACGAGATCGCCGTTCACCGTGCGGGCGACGATGATCCGCACGTCGCCCGGCTTCATCGCCTGCTTCTTCCGCCCGTCCACCGCCCGCTTGTCGAGGCTGGTGGCGAGATTCACCTCCACCGCGTCGCCGCTCTTGAAGAGCAGTCGCGGATCGGAGGGCGTGTTGAGGAAGGGCGACTCGTCGTCCACCTGGAAGCGGACGTGGAGGCTCCGTTCGTCGTAGCCCAATTGTGCCTGGGCGGTGCGGGCGCCCTCCATGCAGATCGTCAGCGGCTGGCTCGCCGCCCACTCGTCATCCTTTCCATCGGCCGCGGCCTTCTCGAGCCGCGGCAGCTTCGCCGTCTTCTTGCCGACCGACACCTGTCCGGCGAGGAAGTTCTGCTTCGACGCGGCCCCGGCTTTGGCGACCTGCTCCGATGACACCGTCACCGCCGTGGTCCGCCGCCTGATCGTGTCGAGCCCGGTCAGTTCCCAGAGCCGGCAGTCGGCGTCGCCGCCGAGGAGGTAGGTCTTGCCGTTGGGGTGGCGGAACATCGTGCCGTTGAAGTTTTCGGTGAGCACCATGTGCTGGTCGAGTTTGTAGCCGCCCCGCTGATCCTGGCCGAGGGCGTCGATGAACAGGCCGTCTTTCTTGTCGAGCAGGAAGTACTGGCCGTAATAGCCGGTCACGCCCACCAGTTCCGGCGTGGTGCCACGGACGAAGACCATCGCCCCGACGAGGTCGCCCGGCGTGTAGGCATCGCTCGTCCAGGCGAAGGCGCAGTGGACGTCTTGGTACTCCCAGCGCTTCTTTCCAGCGGGCGAGAACATCACGACCCGATGGCCGGAGCCCTGGTGCCGCTGGCCGCGCTCGAGCGACCCGCCGGAGACGAGGGCATACATCGAGCCGTCGGCCGAGTCGGGAATCGCCTCCGCGACGGCGCCGCCGTCCGGATCGGTCGCCACGTTCGTGATCGGGCCGTAGATGAGCCCGCCATTGTCGTTGAACCCCTGGAAAACCCGGCGGGCGATCCCATAGGGCTGCGCTGTCTTGACGCCCCCCTGCGGCGCCCAGCGGGTTTCCGTGAAGGAGTAGAGGTTCATGTCGGCGTCGACGCAG